>CACKYY010000004.1 GCA_902604525.1 uncultured Pelagibacteraceae bacterium
TTAATAGAAAAAAGAAATAATAAAACTAATCAGGTTTTAAGTAAGCAAATTGAGATGGGTCTAAAATTAATTCAAAAAAAATCGAATATAATAGTTGCTTATGAACCAGTTTGGTCGATTGGTACTGGTTTAATTCCAAAGCCAAAAGACTTGAAAAAATCAATTTCATTTATTAAAAAAAAATTAGGCAAAAAACCTTATAAAATTTTGTATGGAGGCTCTGTAAATAGTGACAACATCAAACAATTGAAAAATATTAATACCATTGATGGTTTTTTAATAGGTGGAGCCTCTCAAGATCCAAAGAAATTTATTGATATAATTAAAAAAACCATTAATTAGATCGCCATGGAAACTATATTATTAGTAATTAACATCATACTCGCAGTTATTTTGGTATTACTAGTTTTAATACAGAAATCTGAAGGTGGTGCATTAGGAATAGGTGTTTCACAAGAAAACTTTATGTTATCAAGATCAGCTGGAAGTTTCATGACTAAAGCTACAGCAATCGTCGCAACTTTATTTATTATTTGTAGCTTAGCACTTACAATTATTTCAAGAGCCGAACTAACTCCCACAAGCTCTGTTTTAGATACAGTTGAGGAAAAAACTGAAGATACTCCTTCAATTCCAGAAAATAATTAATTAATACTTTTCAATCTCTTTTTTATTCGCTATAAGATACTTCCATGGCGCGATATATATTTGTCACGGGCGGCGTGGTCTCATCATTAGGTAAAGGTTTATCCTCAGCTTCACTTGCATATCTTCTACAATCCAGAGGTTTTAAAGTTAGGATCAGAAAACTTGATCCATATCTTAATGTAGATCCTGGAACAATGAGCCCATTTCAACATGGAGAAGTATATGTCACTGACGATGGTGCTGAAACAGATTTAGATCTTGGTCATTATGAAAGATTTTCCGGAGTGTCAGCAAAGAAATCAGACAATATCACTACAGGCAAAATTTATAATGATGTTTTAAAAAAAGAACGTAAGGGTGAGTATCTTGGAAAAACTGTCCAAGTAATCCCACATATTACAGATCGCATAAAACAATTTATTAAAAACGACTCATCAAAAGAGGACTTTGTAATTTGTGAAATTGGAGGGATAGTTGGAGATATAGAAAGTTTGCCATTTGTCGAAGCAATAAGACAATTTGCAAATGACGTTGGTAAGAAAAATGCTTTATTTATTCATTTAACATTAGTTCCTTACTTAAGGGCATCAGATGAGATAAAAACAAAACCAACTCAACACTCGGTAAAAGAGTTAAGAAGCATAGGTATTCAGCCAGATATTATCATTTGTAGATCTGAAAGACCAATACCATTAGAGCATAGAAAAAAGATTTCTTTGTTTTGTAATGTTGATATCAAAAATGTTATAGAAACAGTTGATGTCAAAACAATTTATGAGGCCCCAATAAGTTTTTTTAGAGAAAAATTAGATGTTCAAGTCTTAAATTATTTTAAATTAAAATCTAAAAAGCCAGTAAATTTAAATCCATGGAAAAAAATAACTAAAATAATTTTACAAAATAAAAGAGAAGTAAATATTGCTATTATTGGAAAATATGTTGAGCTTAAAGATGCTTATAAGTCATTGGATGAAGCATTAACTCATGGTGGAATAGACAATCAAATTAAAGTTAATTTAGTTAGAATTGACTCAGAAAAATTAAAAATTTCTGAAATTAAGAAAAAACTGAAAAATATCTCTGGAATATTGATACCTGGTGGATTTGGCAAAAGAGGTACTGATGGAAAAATAGAAGCCATTAAACATGCCAGAATTAACAAAATTCCTTTTCTTGGAATATGTTATGGAATGCAAATGGCAATTATTGAATTTGCTAGAAATCAACTAAACTTAAAAAATGCCACTTCAAGTGAATTTGATAAAAAAGGTATTCCAATTATTGGATTAATAAACGAATGGTCTAAAGATGGAAAAACTATTAAGGGCACAGACAAAGATCTTGGTGGCACTATGAGACTAGGGTCTTATGATGCTAAATTACAAAATAACTCAAAGATAAGAAAAATTTATAAGTCAAAATTAATTAAAGAACGACACCGACATAGATATGAAGTGAATATTGCTTATAGAGAAAAATTTGAAAAAAAAGGCATGTTTTTTTCAGGTTTATCACCTGATAATCAGTTACCAGAAATTATTGAACTAAAAAATCACCCATGGTTCATTGGGGTACAGTTTCACCCAGAATTTAAATCTAGACCTTTAACTCCTCATCCTTTATTCTCTTCATTTATCAAGGCAGCAAAAAATCATAAATGAATAGCAAACAAGTACATTGTGGAAATATAGAAATCTCAAATAATAATAAAATTTGTATTATTGCTGGACCTTGTCAGCTTGAAACCGAACAGCACGCAATTGACATGGCTGGCAAAATTAAAGAAATTACCAAAAAATTTGGTCTTGGTTTTATTTACAAAACCTCTTTTGATAAAGCTAACCGAACTAGCCTTAAAGGAAAAAGGGGAGCTGGACTTGAAGCGTCTTTACCTGTTTTTGATAAAATAAAAAAAGAATTAAATGTTCCAATTTTAACAGACATTCATAATATTAATCAGTGTTCAGAAGTAGCTGGTCATGTTGATGTATTACAAATTCCTGCTTTCCTATGCAGACAAACAGATCTTTTAATAGCTGCTGCTAAAACAAATAAAATTATTAATGTAAAAAAAGGACAGTTCTTAGCACCATGGGATATGGTTAATGTTACTAAAAAAATTTCAGATTCTGGAAATACAAATATTTTAGTTACCGAGAGAGGAGCAAGTTTTGGTTACAACACTTTAGTTTCCGACATGAGATCTTTACCTATTATGGCTAAAAATGGTTATCCAGTGATTTTTGATGCAACCCATTCAGTACAACAACCTGGAGGACATGGAGAGTCATCTGGAGGTCAAAGAGAGTTTGTGGAACATTTAGCAAGAGCTGCAGTTGCCGTAGGTGTTGCAGGAGTTTTTATTGAAACTCATCAAGATCCAGACAATGCACCATCAGATGGTCCTAATATGGTCCCATTAAGTAAATTGGAAAATTTGTTACATCAACTATCAGATATAGATAAATTAATAAAAAAATAGTGAGTAAAATTTTAAAAGTAAAGGCCCGTCAAGTATTTGACAGTAGAGGAAATCCAACTGTAGAGGCTGAGGTTTATACAAAAAATAATAGCGCAACTGCTATTTGTCCATCAGGAGCATCAACTGGAACGTATGAAGCGTTTGAGAAAAGAGATAAAAATAATAAACGTTATTTAGGCAAGAGTGTTTTAAATGCTGTTAATTTGGTTAACAGTAAAATTTCAAAAAAATTAAAGGGTCAGAGTGTTCATAGCCAAGAACGGATTGATACTCTATTAATAAACTTAGATGGAACAAGACAAAAAACTAATCTAGGTGCAAATGCTATGCTTGCAGTTTCAATGGCCGCCAAAAAGCTATCGGCCAAAGTTAAAAAATTACCTTTGTATAAAACTTTTTTTATAAAGAAAAATTTCCAGTTACCTTATCCACTAATGAATATTATTAATGGTGGAGCTCACGCTAATAACGGACTTAGAATTCAGGAATTTATGATCAGACCTGATCGAGCTAAGAGTTTTTCTGAGGCAATGAGAATGTGTTTCATAGTGATTAAAAATTTATCAAAATTAATAAAAGATAAAGGTTTATCTACTTCTGTTGGAGATGAAGGTGGCTTTGCACCCATGATAAGTAGCAACAACCAAGCTCTTGATTTAATTGTGAGCGCTATAAAAAAATCAGGATTTGTGAATGGTAGAGATGTTTCAATTTGTTTGGATGTAGCTGCAAATGAATTATTTAAAAAAAATAAATATTCAATTCATTCTAAAACTTATATATCTGTTGAAAAATCTATCAAAGAATATCAAAAAATTATTAAAAAATATAAAATCAAATCCATTGAAGATCCTTTTGCAGAAAATGATTGGCTTTCTTGGAATAAATTAATGAGATCAGTTAGCAAAGTTCAAATTGTGGGAGATGATCTTTATGTGACAAACTTAGAGCGACTAAAGAAAGGGTTTTTAAATATTTCCTCAAATTCAATTTTGATTAAATTAAATCAAATTGGAACAGTTTCAGAGACATTAGATGTGATCAAATTTGCACAAACTATTGGCTATAAAACTATAATTTCCCACCGATCTGGTGATAGTGAAGATACTTTTATTGCAGATCTTGCAGTTGGAACAAACTCAAATCAAATTAAAACAGGATCATTAGCAAGATCTGAACGAGTAGCTAAATATAATCAATTAATTCGTATTGAAGAAGAACTTGGAAAAAAAGTGAGAATGAATAAAATCAACTAATGTTGAGGTTAATAAAAAGAAATTATTTTTTATTAATATCATTGTTTTTGATTCTTTACTTTGGTTTTAATCTAGTTTCTGGTGAAAGGGGTCTTTTTTCTTATATTGAGAAAAAGGAACTTTTGTCCAACTTGAAAAATGAGGAATTAACCTTAATTAACAGAATAGAGGATATGGATCATAAAAATTCACTATTAAGTACAAATATAGATCTAGACTATATTGAGACTTTAATTAGAGAACGATTTCTATTTGGCAAAGAAGGAGAGACGATTTATATAATTAAAAATGATGAAAACAAAAATTAGACATCCTGAAAAAGTAAATAAGCCTATTAATCCAATCAAAAAAAAACCTGATTGGATAAGATCTAAGTTATCCAATAGTAAAGAATTTTTTTTAACAAAAACAATTGTTAACCAAAATAATCTCGTCACTGTTTGTCAGGAGGCCAATTGTCCAAATATTACTGAATGTTGGAGCAAAAGACATGCAACATTTATGATCATGGGTGACACTTGTACAAGAGCTTGTGCCTTTTGTGATGTAAAAACTGGTAAGCCAGAAAAATTAGATCCATTTGAACCCTACAAAATTTCAAATGCTGTAAGTAAATTAGATTTAAAACATGTCGTCATAACATCAGTTGATAGAGATGATTTAGATGATGGTGGGTCAAATCATTTTTATGAAGTAATAAATGCAACTCGTAAAAAAAATCCTAAAACTTCAATAGAAGTTTTAACACCAGATTTTTTAAGAAAAGGGGATGCTTATAAAAAAATTTTAGAGGCAGATTTGGATGTGTTTAATCACAACATTGAAACAGTACCACGTCTTTATTTAAAAGTTCGACCAGGTGCAAGATATTTTGGATCTTTAGAACTTTTAAAAAATGTTAAAAAAATTAATAAAAAAGTTTTTACTAAATCTGGTTTAATGGTTGGACTTGGCGAAGATAAAGAAGAATTAATACAAGTTATGGATGACTTAAGATCTGCTGATGTAGATTTTATTACTATAGGTCAATATTTACAACCTTCTCCAAAACATCATCCACTAAGCAGATATTATCACCCAGATGAATTTAAAGAGTTAGAAAATATTGCAAAATCAAAAGGATTTTTACTAGTGTCATCCTCACCACTTACAAGATCGTCTTATCATGCAGACGAAGATTTTGCTAAACTCCAACAAAATAGATTAAAAAATAATTAATGCCTAAAGCCTCAGTAACAAGGCACATAGAAAGAGAAAAACAAAAGCTAATAGATTTTGTTTTGGATATCGAAAAATATCCTGAGTTCATCCCATTTTGTATTGACTCAAAAGTTTATGAAAAAAAAGACAAAGAGGAAGAAATACTAATTATTGCTGATCTAACTATTGGCAGAAAACCTTTTGTAGATACTTACAAAAGTGATGTTCGTTATGATAAAAAAAACGATTTAATACATGTAACTAATATTGGTGGACCTTTAAAATATCTTGAAAATAACTGGAAATTTATACAAAAAGAAAATTATACCGAAGTTCAATTTGATGTTGACTTTGAAATTAAAAATAAGTTTTTAAATTTAATTATGGAAAAATCTTTCCAGTTTGGTTTAAATAAAATAGCTGATGCTTTTCAAAAAAAAGCTGAAAGTCTATAATTAAATTTAAATTAGAGATTTGATAATTTCTAAAGTTCTTTTAACAGTAGCATTTTGAATAGCTTTTCTACTTTTTTGTTTAAATATATTTTTTGTAATAAGAAATTTATTTTTGTTTTTTATACCTATATAAACTAATCCAACTGGCTTTGTTTTAGTGCCACCATTTGGGCCTGCAATACCAGTAATTGAAACATTAATTTGAGTTTTTGAAATTTTCGCTAAATTTTTAACCATAGCCTCACAACATTGAGGGCTAACAGCACCATATTTTTTTATTATACTTTCATTAACTTTTAAAATACTTATCTTTGCTCGATTTGAATATGTGACAAGACCTAGACTAAAAACTTTTGATGCCCCACTGATTGATGTAATTTTTGAAGAAAGCATTCCACCAGTGCAAGACTCTGCAAAAGATATCTTAAGTTTTTTTTTATCTAGTTTTTTTACTAAAGAATTCATCAAATAAAGTAGCTACTTAAAATCATAAAACAGATTAATGATAAAATAACATATAATCCAGCACACACATCATCCATTATTACTCCAAAACTATTTTTAAAATTTTTGTCAAAAAAACTAACCGGGAACGGTTTTACAATGTCAAAAAATCTAAACAAAACAAAACAAATACAATAAAATATGAGCGCCTCTTCAGGAGATTTTTCAGTACCATGAGAAATCTCATACGCAAAAATTGGAATTGCTTGACCTATTAATTCATCAATTACTATTTCTCTAGGATCTTTATTTTCATTATCTTTTATATAACTTGAAACAGCAGAAAAAGAATAAATAAAAATTATTACCAAGCCTAAAAGTATAAAATTTGATGATATATTTATTACATGAAATAACACATATAATATAATTATTGTCACCAATGATCCAAAAGTTCCAGGAATAATTTTAATTTTTCCTAAACCAAACATTGTTACAAAAAGAGAATTAAATTTTTTATTCATATTTTATTATTGATACTACAACTTCACAAGCAATTGCTTTTTCCTTTCCTATTAATCCTAATTTTTCAACAGTTTTACCTTTTAGATTTATTAATGAGCTATCAATATTTAATAATTTAGATAATAATTTAATTATTTTATCCCTGTATATTGAGACCTTAGGTTGTTCACATATTAAATTAATATCAATATTGTTGACATAGAATTCATTTTTATTCATCATCTCAATTATTGGTTTTAACATTTTAGGAGATCTTATATTTTTGAATTTTATTTTATTGTCAGGAAATAAAGTTCCTATATCTTTTTTTCTCATTGCACCTAACAAAGCATCAATAATTGAATGAATTATAACATCTCCATCTGAATGACCTTTTAAACCTGAATGAAATGGTATTTTTAAACCACCTAAATAAAGTTTTCTTCCCTTACTTAATCTATGAATGTCAAATCCAATTCCAAAGTATGTTTTGTTTGTTTTGATATCTTCTTTATAAGTAATTTTACTATTTAAGTTTTCGCCTTTTATAAATTTAACTTTTAAATTATTTTTTATAAATAATGTTGCTTCATCCTGAATTTTGGCTTTTTGTTTTATTGATAAATTATAAAGATCATTAAATCTAAAAGCTTGCGGTGTTTGGGTTAAAAAACAATTATCACGATTTAAATTAAATAACTGATTTTTTACTCTGTATTTAATAGAGTCTTTTGTATCAATTGTTGGAATTACTGCTTTATTTTTCATAAGAGATTTAACTAAATTTTTTAAAAGCTTTATGGAAAAATTTGGTCTTGCAGCATCGTGTATCAAGACATTAGTGGGTTTAAATTTTTTAATATATTTTAATCCTATTAAACATGAGTCTGATCTTTCTTTACCTCCTTTGATAATTATTACACTTTTCGGAAAGCTTTGATTGATTTGTTTTTTATTGTTAACAACTAAGATTATTTTTTTAAATAACTTAGATGTTAAGGCTTTTTCAATAGAGTGTTCAAAAAGAGGCTTATTTTTATAGATAATATATTGCTTAGGTTTGTTCGAATTAAATCTTTTGCTTTGTCCTGATGCTAGTAATATAAAACAGTTATTCATTTATAGTGGTGATTTTTTACTCAAATGTCAGATTTTATTAAAAAAAACATATACCTAATAATATTATTTATTATCACATTATCGATAGGATTTTTAACCTTTTTAACTTTCATCGACAAAGGTTTTATTGAATTAAATGATCAGAATTTACAGTACTTATTAGTTCTTAATATTATTTTATTATTTTCACTTTTCATATTCATTTTTTTAGAGATAAAAAATGCAATTAAAAACGATATTGATAAAGATGGCTTAAAATCAAATAAAAAATATATAACTTATTTTGCCTTATTTACTTTGATACCATCAGTTTTAATCTCAATTTTTTCATTATTTTTATTTTCATTCGCATTAGAAAAATATTTTGACAAAAAAGTTACAACAGTTGTTAATAATTCTTATGAGTTAGCAAGAAGCTATGTTGAAGAAATAAAAAATAAAATACAATCAGATATAGTTTTAATAGCTTTTGATGTTAACAAAAGCAAAAAATTTTTAAATAATAATATAAATGAATATAAAAGATTTTTGAATACACAAAAAATTATACGAGATGTTGATGAGATACATATTATAGATTTAAATAAAAAATTATTATTCACCTCTCTTAATGAACCAAAAACATATACACCACCCATAGATAGAGCGTTAAATTTAGTTTTAGATGATGATAGACCTTTAAAAATTATTAATGCACCTGAAAATATTTCTGCATCAATAATGAGGTTACAAAACTATGATAATAAATTTCTATATGTTATAAAATATTTAGATAAAAATATTTCTAGATACCTAAACGAGTCTCAAGAAGCTATTAATTTTTATTACACTGTTGAAGAAAAAAATACTGGTATAAAAATATCTTTTGCCATTATATATATAATAGTTGTTAGTGTTTTGTTGTTTGTGTCCATTTCAATAGCAATTAGATTTTCATCAAGATTTTTTAGATCTATTAATAATTTAATTTATGCCTCAACCTCTATCGGTGAAGGTAATTTTGATGCAAAAGTTCCAGAAGTAAAAACTGACAAGGATTTAGAGAAATTAAATAAAAATTTCAATTTAATGATTGATCGATTAAAAACCCAACAGGAAAAACTAATTATTAATGAGAGACATGAAGCGTGGGGAAGTTTAGCAAGAAAACTAGCTCATGAAATTAGAAATCCTCTTACACCAATTCAATTAACAATAGATAGATTAAGAGAAAAATATTCTAACTTATTAAAGGAAAAAGACTCAGAAAACTTTAAAGACAACTTAAAAATAATTAATAACCAAATTAAACAAATTGGAAATTTAGTTAATGAATTTTCTGATTTTGCAAGAATGCCAAAACCTACTTTAAGAGAAAATAACCTTGTAACTCTACTTAAAGAGAATGTTAAGTTACTAAAGGAATTAGATAATTCAATTGGCATAGATTTATCAACCAATTCAGAAGAAATAATATTAAATAGTGATAAAGAACAAATGAGTAGAGTTTTTTTAAATTTAATTAAAAACTCAATTGAAAGTATTCAGCAAAAGGCAGAAAATGATAGTAATTTCAATAAAAAAATTACTATTGAACTTGCACAGAATGATGACCACATAAATGTCATTATCGTGGATAATGGGATTGGTTTTGAAAAATTTTCTAAAAATATTAAAGATATTTTAAACCCTTACTTCACAACAAAAAAAAATGGTACTGGTTTAGGATTGTCAATAGTCAATAAAATTATAAACGATCATAATGGTAAAATTGAATTTATTCCAAAAAATGATGGAGCTAAAGTAAAAATAAATTTTTTAAAATAATATGAGTAGTGAAATATTAATTGTTGATGATAATGCAGATATTAGAAATATTATTAATGAACTTATTTTAGACGCAGGTTATAAAACCAGACTAGCTGCTAATTACAACCAAGCCTTATCTGAAATTGATAAAAAATTACCTGATGTTGCTATTTTAGATGTTAAGTTAGATAAAGGAGATAACGACGGAATAGAACTTCTTTCTCACATAAAGTCAAAAAATAAAGATGTCCCTGTAATTATAATTTCTGGTCATGCTAATATTGAAATGGCAGTAAAATCTTTACATAAGGGTGCTTTTGAATTTATTGAAAAACCATTTGATAGTGAAAGGTTGCTAAATTTTGTTAAAAGAGCTGTTGAAAATTATAATCTTAAAAAAGAAAATAAAGAATACGAAAGTAAACTTTTCTCATCTTATGACATCATAGGGAATAGTAAAAATATAACTAATATAAAAGATCAAATTAAAAAAATTTCAATTACTGAAAGTAGAGTATTTATAAACGGTCCATCTGGATCAGGTAAGGAGTTGATTGCTAGAAAAATTCATAAAAATTCAAAAAGAAATAAAAACCTTTTTGTAATTTTAAATGGAGCATTATTAGACTCTAATAAGTATGAGCTTGAGTTATTTGGTGAAGAAAAAGAAAATGGATCAATTTCATATGGCGCTTTAGAAAAAGCTAATGGTGGAACACTTTTAGTTGATCAAGTTTCTGAAATTCCTTTAGATATACAATCAAAAATACTTCGAGTTTTAACTGACCAAAAATTTAAACGTGTCAATGGTAGCAGTGATGTGACAGTAGATGTAAGATTAATGTGCTCATCAAGCAAGGATTTAAAAAAGGAAATTGAAATTGGCAACTTTAGAGAGGATCTTTTTCACAGAATAAATGTTTTTGAAATAAATATTGAACCACTAAGCCAAAGAATTTCTGACATTCCACTTTTAATAAATTATTTTTCAAAAAAAATATCTGAGAATTACAATATCAAAGAGTTAAATATCGACGAGAACAATAGTTATATTTTAAATCATAATTGGCACGGTAATGTTAGAGAGCTTAGAAATTTAATTGAAAGAATAGCGATATTGCAACCTGATACAAAAGATAAAATTTCAAATATTATTAAAGAATCTTTAAAAAATAATAATTTTGATGATCAAATTGCCGAAAATAGCCTATCTGTGCCATTAAAAGAGGCTAGAGAAAAGTTTGAAAAAG
Organism: uncultured Pelagibacteraceae bacterium; assembly: GCA_902604525.1. Taxonomy (GTDB): domain Bacteria; phylum Pseudomonadota; class Alphaproteobacteria; order Pelagibacterales; family Pelagibacteraceae; genus Pelagibacter. Next base: position 11,147 of record CACKYY010000004.1, read on the forward strand.
AGTATTTAACTATCCAATTAAAAAAATTTAATGGAAATATTTCAAAGACAGCAAACTTTGTTGGCATGGAACGAAGCGCACTACATAGAAAACTAAAAGGCTTAGGAATTAAAGAATTTAATTAATGAACATTATTATATGTGGTGCAGGAAGGGTAGGGTTCACTATTGCCAAACAATTAAGTGAGCAAGGTCATTCTATAACTGTAATTGATACATCTAGTGAAGATATTCAAAAAATAGATGATGCTTTAGATGTAAAAGCAATTGTTGGTAAGGCAACTTATCCAAGTATACTTGAAAAAGCTAATGCAGCAGAAACAGATATGATTATAGCTGTCACTAGAAACGATGAAATTAATATGGTTATATGTCAAATAGCTTTTTCTATTTTTAATATTCCAAAAAAAATTGCAAGAATAAGATCACAGGATTATTTAAATCCTAAGTTTACCACGGTTTACAATAAAGAAAATTTACCAATTGATGTAATTATTTCTCCAGAACTTGAAATTGCAAAATCAATTCAAAGAAAGTTAGAGGCACCAGGGGCAATAGATAGTGTACCATTTGCCGATAATAAAATACGATTGTTAGAAATTCTTATTAACGAGGGTTGTAGCTTAATTAATATAAAGCTTAAAGATCTAACAAAAAAATATCCTAATTTAAATGCAAATGTAATTGGAATTATTAGAGAAGATAAGTTTTTAATTCCAAAAAAAGAAGATAGTATTGGAAAAAATGATAAAATTTATGTAATTATAAATTCTTCACAAACAGCTCAAACCTTGGAAGCTTTTGGTCATACAGAAAAAGTATCAAAAAAAATTCTTATTGTAGGTGGTGGTAACATTGGTTTTAATCTTGCGAAGAATATTGAGGAAACATTAGATGCTGCAAGAGTTAAAATTGTTGAAAAGGATAAAGAGCGAGCAGAATTCCTCGCATCAGAATTAAACAATACAATAGTGATTAATGGTAATGGTTTAGATGAAGAAGTGTTAGCAGAAGCAAATTTAGAAGAAGCTGAAACCGTTCTTGCTTTGACAAATGACGATGAAGATAACTTAATGGTTAGTGTTCTTGTCGAAAAATTTGCTAAAGATGAAAAAGAAATTGAGGACAAAAGAACTATGGCATTAGTTAACAAACCTAATTATTCTTTATTGCAAGACTCTCTTAAAATTGATGATTTAATAGATCCAAGAATGAATACTGTTTCAAGTATATTAAAGCATGTTCATAAAGGTACCATAGAAACTGCTTATACAATTTTGAATGGTGAATATGAAGTAATTGAAGCTGAAATTATTGAGACATCAGAGTTAATTAATAAACAGTTAAAGAATTCAAATTTGCCCGAAGAGGTTAGAATTGGTGCAGTTTTAAGAGGAGATAAAATAATAATACCTCGATCTGATTTTATTTTTTTAAAAGAGGATAAAGTTGTATTTTTGGCAAATAAAGACTCTATTTCAGTAGTTGAAAATATTTTTAGAATTAGTTCAATCTAATTAAATGGCATTGTTTAGAGTTAAATATTTAAGTTTTTTTTTTATACTTGTATCTATATTTTCCTTTTTTAATATAATTTATTCTTATTATTTTAACTTATATCTTAATCTAAACACTTATTACGCAAGTTTAATAATTTCAGGTTTAATAGGAATACTTTTTTATTACTTAAAATCAGATTTAAAAAAACCATCAATTTTTGAAAAGATTTTAACAGTATTACTTGGCTACATATTAATACCTTTGATTTTATGTATTCCTTTTTATTTAAGTATTTATAATTTAACTTTTTTAAACTCAATTTTTGAGTCTGTGTCAGGATTTACTTCAACTGGTTTTACTATTTTTGAGAATATAAAACATGTAGACCAAGGTTTAATATTGTGGAGATCTTCAATTCAATGGATAGGAGGGTTATACTTTTTATTTTCGATAATTTTTCTTATCGATATTTATGATGAAAGCTTAAAAAAATCATTAACAAATTTTTTATCTTTTAGTAGTTCTGAGATTTTGAAACAAACTATTAAAATTTTTCTTTTATATTCCATCTTAACAGTTTTTATTTTTATTGTTTTAAATATATTTGGTATCAGAACATTTAACTCTCTTAATCTTGCAATGACAGTTATTTCCTCTGGCGGTTTTTTACCTGATAATGAACTTTCAACTATATTATCAACGAATACTCAAATAATTATTTTTTCACTTTTAATGCTAATATCTTTCTTTAGTATTTTTTTTACTTATAACTTATTTTTTTTACAAAAAAAAAATCTTAATTTTTTTTATGAAGACATTCATTTATTTTTATATTTTTTAATATTAGTAAGTATATTTTTTATTTTTTTTAGTTATGATAAAAATTTTTCATTTAATTTTTTAAGTGTAGTTAGTAGCATTTCAAATATTGGTGTATCTCTTGAAGTAGAACAAAAAAATTTAAACATGTTCTATTTAATACTGGTAATGATTGGGGGTTCTTTTTTATCAACAAGTTCAGGATTAAGGTTTTTAAAAATATATTCCCTTTTTAAATATTCAATTAATCAAATTCTTTCTTTTAGTAAACCTAATAAAGTTTTTATGAATAAGCTTATTTTTTCTAAAATTAATTTTGACACAGCTGATATTAATAAATATTTTTTAACAGTTTTAATATTTATTATTTCTCTTTTTGCATTAACGATTTTATTATCCTTGAGCAATATCGAGTTTGAAAATGCATTTAAATTGGCTGTATTAACCTTAATGAATACTGTAAATTCCTCTACTTATGGAATGACTGATTTTGACTTTCAAAACTTACATTTTTTAACTAAATATTTTCTTATTTTTTTTATGATTATAGGAAGGGTTGAATTTTTATCTTTGTTATTGATAGCTAAAAAATTTCTTTTTAAATACTAATTTAGTATTATAACAGTATCATAATATTTGTGCGCCCTTAGCTCAGCTGGATAGAGCATCGGTTTTCTAAACCGAGGGTCGGAGGTTCGAATCCTCCAGGGCGCGCCATCTTGTTCATTTTAGGTCATAATTATGCAGAAATTTATCTTGATGGTAAATATTTAACATGCTTAAATTATGAATATTCAAAAGTAATTTTGAATTATTTGTTAACAAATAAAAACAAAAGGAAGAATAATGTTTAAATACTTAAAACAATTAACTTCTTTAGTAGCAATGGTTGCTGTGTTGTTTACTTTTACAACAGAAACTATGGCTGCTAAAAAATCTAAGACACTTAAAAACACTCAAAAAAAGGGTTTTGTAAGATGTGGAGTATCTCAAGGTCTTCCAGGATTTTCTAATGCTGACGCTGCAGGAAATTGGACTGGTGTTGACGTTGACGTATGTAGAGCAGTAGCTGCAGCGGTACTAGGTGATGCAAGTAAAGTAAAATACACACCACTAAGTGCTAAAGAAAGATTTACAGCTTTAACTTCTGGTGAGATTGATATCTTATCAAGAAACACAACTTGGACTCTTTCAAGAGATGCTGATATCGGACTTACTTTCGTTGGAGTAAACTTCTACGATGGTCAAGGCTTTATGGTTAGAAAAAGTTCTGGTATTACTTCAACAGACCAATTCAAAAATGGTATCTCAGCTTGTACAAATATTGGTACAACAACAGAGTTAAACATGAGAGACTTCTTTAATTCTAGAGGAATTTCTTATGAGCCAGTAGCTTTTGAAAAAGCTGATGAAGTCGTAGCTGCTTATGATGCTGGTAGATGTGATACTTACACTACTGATAAATCAGGTTTAGCTGCACAAAGAACTAAAATGTCTAATCCAGATGAGCACATCGTGTTACCTGAAACTATTTCAAAAGAGCCATTAGGCCCTGTTGTTAGACAAGGTGACTCAGTATGGGAAGATATCGTAAGATGGTCTTTAAATACTATGATCGAAGCTGAGGAGTATGGAATTACTTCAGGCAATGCTGATATGATGAAAACTTCAGATAATCCAGCAATCAAAAGATTAGTTGGTTCTGAAGGTGAATTAGGTGCTGCATTCGGTCTTGATAATGATTGGAGTTACAGAATAATCACTCAGGTTGGTAATTATGGTGAAAGTTATAAAAGAAATATAGCTGATACTGGAATTTTACCAGACAGAGGTCCAAACGAGTTATGGACTAAAGGCGGAATTTTATACGTTCCACCTGCAAGATAATTGTAATTAAAACAATTTTAAAAAGGGCTAGATTTATCTAGCCCTTTTTTTAATATTAAATATATTCGCTTTTAATGAAGCTTAAAAAAATTCTCCCTCAACTAGCAACCTTATTTGTTGTAGTTCTTATCTTTGGTTTTTTTACCATGAACGCACAGCTTAATATGGAAAATAGAGGGATAGACTTTGGATATGGATTTCTTACACAGGAGTCTTCATTTGACGTTCAGTTTTCATTAATTGAGTATAGTGGTTCAGACAGTTATGGGAGAGCATATTTAGTAGGTCTTTTAAATACTCTTTTGGTTTCAGTTTTAGGAATTATTATATGTACTATTATCGGAGTTATAATTGGTATTGCAAGACTTTCACCAAATTACCTAATTAGAACTACAGCAGCCTGGTATGTTGAATTTTTTAGAAACATACCTCTACTTTTACAAATTTTCTTTTGGTATTATGCAGCATTGAGAGCATTACCATTACCTCAAGATGCGGAAGCTATTTTTGGTGCATCATATTTAACAATTAAAGGTTTTTATACCCCATCTTTGATTTGGGAAAATTTAGATATTTTTATTTATTCAGTTATTGCTGCTATAGTTGCAATAGTATTTGTAAGAATTCATGCTAAAAAACTTAGAGAAAACCAAGGGAAACACTTACCTGTTTTAAATATTTCAATAGCTATTCTTTTTGTATTACCACTTCTAACATTTTTGTTTGGCGGAGTTAATGTAGGATATGAAACACCAGAACTTAAACAGTTGGCAAAAACATCATTTAAGTTTGAAGGTGGTTTGAGCATACCGCCTGAACTATTGTCATTAGTTATAGCTTTATCACTTTATACAGCAACATTTGTCGCTGAATGTGTAAGAGCGGGTATTCAGGGTGTTGGAAAAGGTCAAAGAGAAGCAGCCGCATCTATTGGTTTAAATAGAAAACAAGTTTTAAATTTAATTATTATGCCTCAAGCACTAAGGATAATAATTCCACCAACAACTAATCAATATTTAAACTTAACTAAAAACTCATCATTAGCTGCTGCTATAGCATATCCTGATTTAGTTTTGGTTTTTGCTGGTACAGCATTGATGCAAACAGGAAAGGCAATTGAGATTGTTTCAATTACAATGCTTACATATTTAACTTTAAGTTTATCAATTTCATTTTTTATGAATTGGTATAACGCTAAAATCGCAATCGTAGAAAAATAATGAGCACATTAAATTTATTAAATCCCTCAAAAGATAATCTACAAAGTAATTTGTATTTAGGATCCTTTTTAGTTGGAATTTCTTTATTAGATGTATTTCTTAACTCATTTTTAAAATTAAATGTTACCTCTTTTTTACCATCAATTATAAGTATAATTTTACCCTTTTTATTAGGAATGTTTGGTCTTCATTTAATGAGGATTGAATTTTCAGGAATAAAAAACCTAGATAGGTTAAATAAAAATATTAATACAAACAATTTTAATGCAGCATTAACTTTACTAATTATTTTTTTAATTATTAAAGCAATACCACCTGTAATGAGTTGGATGATCTTGGATGCTAATATTTCAGGTGACTCAAAAGATGCATGTACAGGTTCGGGTGCTTGTTGGACTTATATAAAAGTTTGGTTTAAAAGATTTATGTATGGCATGTATCCAAATGAACAAATTTGGAGAGTGAACTTAGCATTTATTTTTTTAGTTGTTTTAGCTTTCGTTGGTTTTATAACTCCACAAAAGTATAGAAACTTTCTAACCTTATATTACGTTGTAATATACCCAATCATTGCCTTTATATTGATTTATTATTTAATATCTGGTGGTGAATTCGGTTTAGAGTGGGTTGAAACTGGTGCATGGGGAGGTTTATCACTTACTTTTATTGTTTCTTTTTTTAGTTTAATTTTTTGCTTTCCTTTAGGTATGGCTCTTGCTTTGGGAAGAAGAACTGAATTACCAATAATAAAATATGTATCAGTTGGTTTTATAGAGTTTTGGAGAGGTGTTCCTTTAATTACAGTTTTGTTTATGTCTTCTGTGATGTTTCCAATGTTTTTGCCTGAAGATTTTTTTATGGATAAGCTTGTTAGAGTAATCATTGCTATTTCTTTGTTTGAAGCAGCTTATGTTGCAGAGGTTATCAGAGGTGGTCTTCAAGCTCTTCCTAGAGGTCAATACGATGCAGCGAAGTCTTTAGGTATGGGTTATTGGAAAATGCATATTTTTGTAATATTACCTCAAGCATTAAAATTAGTTATACCAGGAATGGCAAATACATTTTTAGCATTAGTGAAAGATACTCCCTTAATTTTTGTAGTAGGTTTAGCAGAACTTGCTGGAATGTTGCAAATGGCTAAAACAAATCCAAAATGGTTGGGTTATGCAATGGAGGGATATGTTTTTGCAGCGATAATTTTCTGGATTATTTGTTACGCAATGAGTAAATATAGCTATAATTTAGAACTCAAATATAAAACTGATAGGTAATAAATGTCTGAAGCAATTATACAAATCAAAGATGTAAATAAGTGGTTTGGTGACTTTCAAGTTTTAAGTGGAATTAATCTTGAGGTAATGCCTAAAGAGAAAATTGTAGTATGTGGCCCATCAGGATCAGGTAAATCAACTTTAATTAGATGTATTAACCGACTGGAGGAACATCAGGAAGGCAATATAATTATTGATGGTACTGAAATTTCAGAAGATACTAAAAATATTGAACAAGTAAGAGCTGAAGTTGGTATGGTTTTTCAACAATTTAATTTATTTCCACATTTATCTATTCTAGACAATTGTACTCTTGCGCCTATTTGGGTTAAAAAATTACCTAAGAAAGAAGCTGAAGAATTAGCATTAAAACATTTAGAAAGAGTGCAAATACTAGACCAAGCTCAAAAATTTCCAGGACAACTTTCTGGAGGGCAACAACAACGTGTTGCAATTGCAAGAGCTTTGTGCATGGAGCCAAAAATTATGTTATTTGATGAGCCAACATCAGCACTAGACCCTGAAATGATTAAAGAAGTTCTAGATGTAATGGTGAACCTAGCAAACCAAGGTATGACAATGATTGTTGTTACACATGAAATGGGATTTGCTAAAGAAGTAGCAGATAGTATGATTTTTATGGATGAAGGAAAGATAGTAGAAAAGGCTGATACAAAAGAGTTTTTTGCTAATCCTAAAAATGAGAGAACTAAGCTATTTTTAAGTCAAATTTTATAAAAAACATAAATACTAGACTAATCTTTCATCTGATAAATCAAGCTTAATATATGTTTTTATCATCAACTTATGCTTGACAGGTTTTAAAATTACTTAAAAAACCTTATAAATATAAAAATTTTTCTGTTGCAGGGTATTTAAATATTCTGTTGAATGAGATTTTAAAATTTAATTAAGAGGGGTCTTAATGGAAGATAATTTCAACAAACACTTAGGCAACAAGCTTAAGCTAAGAAGATTAGCTTTAGGTTTGACACAGACCAAAGTAGCAAAAGCAATCAACGTAACATTTCAACAAATTCAAAAATACGAGAAAGGTACTAATGGAGTAAGCTCAATTCGATTATTACAACTATCAAATTATTTAAAGGTTCCAATAAATTACTTTTTTGAAGATTTTTCAGAATACTTAATTAATTTAGAAAAATCTCAAGAAGGTCATATGAATGTGAATTATAATTTTTTAACAAAATTATATTCCGAGCTAACAGCTGATCAAAAACTAAAATTTAATAAATCTTTACAGATTTCTTCAGTTGGAATTTCAAAAACTGGCTAAATTAAAAATTTAGTTAAGACCCGTAAGTAAATTTTACAATTTTATATTTTATATTAGTTAATCAGAAAATTTTTTTGGCTCCTCGGGCAGGACTCGAACCTGCGACCAATTGATTAACAGTCAACTGCTCTACCAACTGAGCTACCGAGGAATGTAAAAAAGCAACTTACTTTTTTTTATAACTAAAACAAGATCTATTTTGGAGGCAACGCCCGGAATCGAACCGGGATACAAGGATTTGCAATCCTCTGCGTAACCATTCCGCCACGTTGCCATCTTATTTTTTGACTTATAGCTACAGATGCCTTTTTATATTAAATATTTTTCATTAGTCTATTAAATAACGATATAAATTGATTATTGTTAATTTGGATTATTAAATTATAAACTTTAAAATCCATGAGTAACGATAAATATATACATTCTGATGTTGAAGATAGAATTTATTCTTATTGGGAAAAAAATGGTCTTTTTAAACCTAAAGAAAATTCTAAAAAATTTTCTATAGTAATACCTCCTCCAAATGTAACTGGCAGTCTTCATATGGGCCATGCTCTGAATAATTCTATTCAAGATTTATTAGTTCGTTATCATCGAATGAATAATTATGAGACCTTATGGCAACCAGGAACCGATCACGCAGGAATTGCTACGCAAGCTTTAGTTGAGAAAAAACTTAGTTCTGAAAAAGTTGATAAAAATGAAATTGGTAGAGAAAAATTCATTGAAAAAGTATGGGAGTGGAAAGACCAGTACGGTGATATTATTATTAATCAATTGAAAAAACTTGGTTGTTCCTGTGATTGGTCCAGAAATGCATTCACGATGGATGAAAATTTATCAAAATCAGTAATAAAGGTTTTTGTTGATCTATATAATAAAGGTTTAATTTATAAGGATAAAAAATTAGTAAATTGGGATACTGTTTTAAAAACAGCTATTTCAGATTTAGAAGTTGATCAAAGAGAAGTAAATTCAAAAATTTATTATATTAAATATCCAATTGATGGAACGGATCAATTTATAACAATTGCAACTACAAGACCTGAAACAATGTTGGGTGATACTGCTATAGCTGTTAATCCAAAAGATGATCGTTTTAAATCTTATGTTGGTAAAACTGTTACAATCCCAATTGTTGGAAGAAAAATAAAAATTATAGAAGATGACTATGCCGATCCTGAACAAGGAACAGGTGCTTTAAAAATAACTCCAGCGCATGACTTTAATGATTATGATGTAGGTCAAAGAAATAATCTTGAAATTATAAATATTTTTACTGAAGCAGGAAAAATAAATGAAAACGCCCCAAAACATTACGTAGGTCTTGATCGCTCTGAAGCAAGAAAACAAATTTTAAAAGAGCTTAAAGAAAAAGAATTTTTTGTAAAAGAAGAAAATATTAAAAATAAAGTTCCTTACGGAGATAGATCCAATTCAATAATTGAACCTTTCCTAACAGAACAATGGTTTGCTGATGCAGGTAAATTATCAGTTAAAGCTAAAGATGTTGTAAATTCAAAGAAAACAAATTTCTTTCCTGAGAATTGGTCAAAAACTTATTTTCAGTGGATGAACAATATAGAACCTTGGTGTATTTCAAGACAACTTTGGTGGGGACATCAAATACCTGCTTGGTATGGACCTGATGAAAAAATTTTTGTTGCATACAATGAAGATGAAGCAAAACAATTAGCTAATAAACATTATGGCAAAGATGTAGAATTGAATAGAGATCCTGATGTTTTAGATACTTGGTTTTCATCTGGACTTTGGCCATTTGCAACACTTGGATGGCCTGATGATAAAAAATTTGTTGAGAAGTTTTATCCAACATCAGTTTTAGTAACAGGCTTTGATATTATTTTCTTTTGGGTTGCAAGAATGATTATGTTTGGAACTGAATTTTTAAACAAAGAACCTTTTAAAGATATTTATGTTCATGCTTTAGTTAGAGATGAAAAAGGACAAAAAATGTCTAAATCAAAAGGAAATGTTATTGATCCTTTAGATTTAATTGAAAAATATAGTGCTGACGCTTTAAGATTTACGCTTCTTTCAATGGCTTCACCTGGAACTGATGTTAAACTTTCAGAGGATAGAGTTAAAGGTTATAGAAACTTTTTAAATAAACTATGGAATGCTAATAATTTTTTAATTACCAATGAATGTGATTTTAAAAATACAGATCAAATTCCAGATTTAAAAGTTAATATTAATAAATGGATATATTCTGAGTTAGCAGAAACTACTAATAAAATAGTTAAAAACTTAGAAGATTATAGATTTGATGAAGCTGCAAAAAATGCTTATCAATTTACTTGGCATTCTTATTGTGATTGGTACTTAGAGCTTTCTAAAACAATTCTCTTTTCAGATGATAAGGACGCTAAAGAAGAGGTCAGGAGAGTTTCAACCTACGTATTTAAACAAATACTAGTTTTATTACATCCATTTATCCCCTTTGTTACTGAAGAAATTTGGCTTAAAAATAAATTTGATAATAAGGGCAATGACTTTCTTATGTTTAAAAATTGGATATCTGCAAAATCAACTAAAGATTCACACACAGATCAGGTAGAAAATATAATTAATATTATATCTGAGCTAAGGTCGTTTAAAAATGAGCTAAATGTAAGCCCTGGTTCATTTATAGACATCTCAATTAACAATATTAACAAAGATCAAAAGCAATTTATTAGCTCAAATGAAATAATTCTTAAAAAATTAGGGAGAATAAATAACATTTTAAGTGATGATTTAGATAAACCCGCAGCAACAATGGTTGTAGCAGGTGATTTATTTAAGATCTATTTTGATAAAGATGTTGATTTAAAGTTAATAAAAGAAAATTTAACTAGCAAACAAGAACGATTAGAACAAGAGATGCATAAGATATCTCAAAGACTAGAAAATAAAAGTTTTGTAGATAGGGCACCAAAAGAGATTGTTGAACAAGAAAAAACTAATTATAATAATTTAAAGAACGATGTTGATAAGATATCAATAACAATAAAGGGTATATAATGACAAAATTTAACAAGAAGAAACTTCCAAGCAGACATACATCATTAGGAGCAGATAGAGCTCCACATAGATCATTTTATTATGCTATGGGTGAAACTGAGAAAGATGTAGCAAAACCCTTTATTGGCGTGGTTTCAACATGGAATGAGGCTGCTCCTTGTAACATAGCATTAATGAGACAGGCACAATCGGTTAAAAAAGGTGTTAGATCAAATGGAGGAACTCCAAGAGAATTTTGCACTATCACTGTCACTGATGGAATTGCCATGGGTCATGAAGGAATGAAATCCTCTTTAATCTCAAGAGAAGTAATTGCAGACTCAGCAGAGCTTACAGTCAGAGGACATTGCTATGATGCATTAGTTGGTATTGCAGGATGTGATAAATCTTTACCAGGTTTAATGATGTCGATGGTTAGATTAAATGTTCCAAGTGTTTTTATTTACGGAGGTTCAATTCTTCCAGGAAGATACAAAGGTAAAGACGTAACAGTTGTAGATGTATTTGAAGCTGTTGGAAAACATTCATCGGGTAAAATGACAGCTGCAGAATTAAGAAAATTAGAATTAGTTGCTTGTCCTAGTGCAGGTGCTTGTGGAGGTCAATTTACTGCAAATACTATGGCATGTGTATCTGAGGCTATTGGATTAGCATTACCATATTCAGCAGGAACTCCAGCTCCGTATGAAGAAAGAGATAAGTATGCAAAAGAAAGTGGCAAAATGGTTATGCAACTTTTAAAAAAAAAAATTAAGCCAAGAGATATTGTAACAAGAAAAGCTTTAGAAAATGCTGCAACAATCGTTGCTGCAACAGGTGGATCAACTAATGCTGGATTACATTTACCAGCAATTGCAAATGAAGCAGGAATAAAATTTGATTTAATGGACGTTGCTAAAATTTTTAAAAGAACTCCTTATCTTGCTGATTTAAAACCAGGTGGAAAATACGTTGCAAAAGATATGTGGTTAGCAGGTGGTGTTCCTATGTTATTAAAAACTTTATATGAAGGTGGCTACATTCATGGTGATTGTATGACTGTTACTGGAAAAACAATGAAAGAAAATTTAAAAAATATTAAATTTAATCCTAAACAAAAAGTAATGAGATCTTATAAAGATCCATTATCACCTACAGGAGGGGTTGTTGGTTTAAAAGGAAACTTAGCTCCAGATGGAGCGATAGTAAAAGTTGCAGGATTAGCAAAATTACAATTTACTGGAAAAGCAAGATGTTTTGATAATGAAGAAAGTGCAATGAAAGCAGTTCAAAGCAAAAAGTATAATGACGGTGATGTAATTATAATTAGATACGAAGGACCAGTAGGGGGTCCTGGTATGAGAGAAATGTTATCTACAACAGGTGCAATCTACGGACAAGGTAAAGGAGAGAAAGTAGCTCTTATAACTGATGGAAGGTTCTCTGGAGCTACCAGAGGCTTCTGTGTGGGTCATGTGGGTCCTGAGGCTGCCCTAGGAGGTCCTATAGGCCTTTTACGTAATGGAGATATCATTGATATCGATGCCAAAAAAGGAACTATCAATGTCAGACTTTCTAAAAAAGAATTAGCTTCTAGAAAAAGAAAATGGAAGGCTAGAAAATCTGATTTTGGATCTGGTACTTTATGGAAATATGCACAAACCGTTGGTCCAGCGTTTTTAGGCGCACCAACACACCCAGGTAAGAAACAAGAAGTTAAGGATTATTCAGAGATTTAATGAAAATTCGTCCAGTCATTTTATGTGGAGGTGCTGGAACTCGACTTTGGCCAAATTCTAAAAATCATCAAGCAAAACAGTTTATTGATTTTGGTAATTGGACTTTACTTGGAAAAACACTTGAGAGAACTAAAGCATCAATTTTCGACACTCCAATTATTAGTACAAATAAGAAATACTTAAGCAAAGTAAAACAGCATTTAAGAAAAAACAAAATAAACAAATATAAAATTGTTGTAGAACCAGCCAAAAGAAACACTGCACCAGCTATATTAAGTACGGCTTTGATTAAAGACATTCCAGACAATCAACCTTTAATGTTTTTTTCAGCAGATCATTTAATTGAAAAGATGAGTATTTTTAATAAGGCTATTAATAAAAACAAAAAGAATTTAAGTGATCAAAATATATTTATATTTGGGATAAAACCAAGCTCACCATCTAGCGAATATGGTTATTTTTTAACTAAAAAAAACAAAGGTAATATTAATAAAGTAACTAGATTTATTGAAAAACCAAAAGAAGCTAAGGCCAAACAAATTATAAAGAATAAAGGCTATTGGAATTCTGGAATGTTTTATCTTAGAAAAGATTCTATTATTAATAACTTTAAAAAATATCAGCCCAAAACTTACAGAAATTGTTTAGATGCAGTTAGCAAAGCAAAATATAAGGCTAATACATATTATCTAAATAAAGCTTCATTCATAAAAGCGACTGCCAAATCATTTGATTATGCAATTCTAGAAAAAACTAAACAAATTAACGCTATCAAATTAGACATTCCTTGGTCAGATCTTGGTAGTTGGAAAGAAATTTTGAAGATGTATGACAAAAATAAAAACAAATATATTAAGAAAAAAAATGTCTATTACCGTCCATGGGGTAGATACACGAATTTATTTGAGGGCAAAGAGTTTTTAATTAAAGAGTTATATGTAAAACCAAAAGGTATTTTGAGTTTACAAAAACACCATCACCGAGCTGAACATTGGTTGGTCACACAAGGAAATGCAAAAATAACTCTTAATAAAGATATTATAATTAAAAAGCCAGGTGAAAATATATTCATTCCATTAGAAGCAATCCATAGAGTTCAAAACTCAGGAAAAAAACCTGTAAAAATTATCGAAGCTCAAGTTGGCTCAATTTTAAAAGAAAGTGATATTGTTAGATATCAAGATGTTTATGGTAGAGTGAAGTAATGGAGTTATTAACAATAATTTTATTAGTAATAATTGTTCTTCTTACTTATCTGTTATTAAAAAAAGAAAAAGTATTAGGTATTAAAACTGAAACTAAAGATAATAATGATCAAATTAAAGTTGTAGAAAATAAAGACTATAGAAAAAATATTTATGATTTATTAAATTATATTCCTGAGGGAATAATAATTTTAGACAAAGGTAAGAAAATTCTTTTTAGCAACAACTCTGCTAATAAATTATTTCAGATAAAATTAGATGAGAATATAAGTGGCTTTTTAAGAAACCCTGATCTTTTAAGTTCAATTGATAAATCATTTGAGGGTAACAATATTTCAGATCTTGAAATTGAAATTAGAAATCAAGCAGTTCAAAGATTAAATATAACCATTTACCTTGATCAGAATAATCTTTTTTTTGATGAAGTGTGTTGTGTCTTATTTATAAGGGATTTAACTGAATTTCATAAATTCCAACAATTAAAATCTGATTTTGTGGCTAACGTATCACATGAGCTAAGAACACCTCTACAATCCATTAAAATGGGACTTGAAACATTTGAAAATAATTCAGATTTAAAAAAGAATTCGGAAGTAACTAATTTATTACCAGTAATGAGCTCTCAATCTGAGAGAATGGAAAATTTAATTAGAGATTTATTGTCATTATCTAAAATTGAATTACAGGAACATATACGACCAACGCATGAAATAGATCTTATAGAATTGATTGATTATGTTATTAAAACTTATGAAAAAATAATTAGTAAAAATAATATTAGTATTAAATTTAATAAAACTGATAATTTTAAAATAATTGGTGATAGAGATAAATTAATAGAAATTTTTACTAATCTTATAGATAATTCAATCAAATACAGTGATAAAAATAAAGAAATTACAATCACTGCTAAAAAAGATGGTGAGTATAACACTGTTTCAGTAGCAGATCAGGGAATAGGTATTCCAAAAGAGTCTATACATAGAATCACTGAGAGATTTTTTACAGTTGATCCAAGTAAAAGCCGAAGTGTAGGTGGTACTGGTCTTGGATTAGCCATTGTAAAACATTTAGTCTCACAACATAGAGCTGAGATGGACATTAATAGTATTGAAAATAAAGGAACTACAATAGACATCAAATTTAATCCTTTGTAATTCAACTAAAAAGTTAGTCTTTGTAACAAAAGTTTAACCTGCCTTTAATAAAGTATTAAAGAATCAGAATTATTTAGTTTTGCATTATGAATTTAACAAGGAGAAATATGAATAAATTAACAAGTATATTTATAGGCTTTCTTTTAGTAATTGGTTTTACGACATCAAGTTACTCAAGAGATCAAATCAAAATAGTGGGGTCATCAACTGTTTACCCTTATGCAACAGTAGTTGCAGAAAAGTTTGGTAAAAGTGGAAAATTCAAAACACCAGTTATTGAAAGTACAGGAACTGGTGGTGGAATGAAATTATTCTGTGCTGGAGTTGGTGCTAATCATCCAGATATTACTAATGCTTCAAGAGCAATTAAACCTAAGGAAAAAACTTTATGTGAAAAAAATGGAGTTTCCGAAATTATTGAAATTGTGGTAGGCAATGATGGAATTTCATTTGCACATGCTGTTAGTGCTCCAGATGCAGATTTTACAAAAGAGCAATTGTGGAGAGCTTTAGCTGCTAAAGTTGATGTTGATGGTAAACTTGTTGAAAATCCATACAAAAAATGGAGTGATATAGATGCAAGTCTTCCTAATAAAAAAATTGAAATTTTAGTTGCTCCTCCAACTTCTGGTACTAGAGACGCATGGAATTCTCTTGTAATGGTTAAAGGATGTACAAAAACTGCTAAATCTTTATTTGGTGATAAAGCTAAAAAAGAATGTGCTAAAATTAGAGAAGATGGTTACGCTGTAGAAGCAGGTGAAAATGATACTTTAATTGTACAAAAACTTACATCTAACCCTGATGCTTTTGGTTTTTTTGGTTATAGTTATCTAGTTGCTAATAAAGATAAGGTTAAAGCATCCTCTGTTGAAGGAGTTCAACCATCTTTAGAAGGTATTCAAGATTACTCTTATCCGATAGCAAGACCTTTGTTTTTTTATGTTAAAAAAGCTCACATAGGTGTAATTCCTGGCATTCAGGAATTTTTAAAAGAGTTCACTTCTAAAAAAGCTATGAGTAACAGAGGTTACTTAGCGAAAATAGGATTAGTCCCTTTAGCATCTGAAGAATACCAAATAACAAGAACAGCTGCTTTAGATTTAAACACAATAAGTATCAAATAAATTTAAACTTACCCCCAATAAAAGGCCAGTAAATACTGGCCTTTTATTTAATTTCAATTTCAGAGTTAGTTTGTAACAAAAATGTAACATTTAAAAGTTATAGAAACCTCGAATGAACTTCGTTCTAATATTTTTAATAACAATATTTTCTCTATCATTATTTTTTTATGGAAGGTCAAAAACTAAAAGTATTGCAATCGAAAAAAATATTAAATTAAATGCATTACCTAAATTTTATGGATATTACCTTGTTTTATGGTGTTCAATTCCTTCTCTAGTTTTTTTATTAATATGGTCATTATTTGAGCCTGTAATAATTAAATCAATAATAATTGAAACTGCAGCAAATCAAGGGGCTATTTTTAATGACAAAAATGAGGCTAATTTAATTTATGAAAAAATCAAAGCTATTCATTTAGGAACTTATTTTGGTGATATTGACAGTATTTTAAGAGAAAGCGCACTTGCTTATGCAAAATTTATTAATCTTTTTACAAATTCAAAAGTTGTACTAATTTTTGCTATAGTAATAGTATCGGTAATTTATTCCTTAAAAAAAATTAACAAAAATAATAAAGCAAGAGATGATGTAGAAATTATATTAAAAGGCTTATTGTTTGTATCATCTCTTATTGCAATTTTAACAACACTAGGAATAATTTTTTCATTATTATTTGAAAGTATTAAATTTTTTTCTGTAATTAATATTTTTGATTATTTATTTGGAACAAATTGGAGCCCACAAAGAGCTTTTGTAAGAGATGCCTCTTCAATTACTGCAGCAGAATTTGAAGAATTAAAGGATGCTTTCGGTTTTATTCCTTTAATTGCTGGAACAACTTTTATTGCATTCATAGCAATGTTAGTTGCAGTTCCAATTGGACTTTTTTCAGGAATTTATATGGCAGAATACGCCTCATTAAAAATTAGAAGGATTTCAAAACCAATAATCGAAATTTTAGCAGGTATTCCAACTGTTGTTTATGGTTTTTTTGCAGCTTTAACAGTTGGACCTTTTTTTAGACAAATTGGAGAAAATTTTGGTTTAACAGTTTCATCAGAAAGTGCTTTGGCAGCAGGATTGATAATGGGTATAATGATCATACCGTATGTCTCATCCTTATCAGATGATGTAATTAATTCTGTCCCTCAATCACTTAGAGATGGTTCATATGCAATTGGTGCTACAAAATCTGAAACAATTAAAAAAGTAGTTATACCTGCGGCTTTACCGGGAATAATAGGTTCTATTCTTTTAGCAGTCTCAAGAGCAATAGGTGAAACTATGATCGTTGTGATGGCTGCGGGTCTAGCTGCAAACCTTACTATAAATCCTCTTGAATCAACCACAACAATCACAACTCAAATAGTTATGATTTTAGTTGGTGACCAAGAGTTTGATAGCCCTAAAACACAATCTGCATTTGCTCTAGGGTTAACATTATTTATTGCAACCTTAATTTTGAATTACATTGCTCAAAGAGCTGTTAAAAAATATCGAGAAAAGTATGACTAAAGAACAAAGACTAAAGAAAAGACATAATGCAGAAAAAAGATTTAGGTTTTATGGTCTAGCATCAATTTTTTTCGCTTTGTTATTTGTTTTGATTTTAGTGCATAACATTTTTTCTAAAGGTAGTTCTGCATTTATGAAAACAGCAATAAATGTTGAGGTTTTCTATGATAAAGATCTTCTTGAATTGGAACCTGGGGCATCCGAAGAAGAAATATTAGAGGCTGACTTTTTTGATATTACGATAGAAAGTTTGCTAAAGGTATATCCAGCAAAAAACATGGATGAAGAAGATGCGCTTATAGAACTTTTTACAACTGATGCTGAAATTGAAATAAAAAAAGCTTTTTTAAATAATAAAAATTTAATCGGTAAAAAAATTAATTTAGAAATCACGGCCTCAGATGATATTGATCAATTACATAAGGGGAATTATCCAAGAGATTTACCTGAAGACAGGAGAAGAATTTCCAATTTCCAGTTAGAAATTTACGATGTCTTAGTAGAAAATAAAACAATCACTAAAAATTTTAATAATTACTTTTTTAAAAATGGAGACTCAAGAGATCCAGAAATAGCTGGTATAGGTGGTGCTCTTGTAGGTTCTTTTTATAGTATTTTAATTTGTTTATTATTGGCATTCCCAGTAGCAGTATTAGCTTCGATCTACCTGGAGGAATTTGCACCTAAAAATAAAATAACTGATTTCATAGAAATAAATATTAATAACTTGGCCGCTGTACCTTCAATTGTTTATGGTTTATTGGCTCTTCAAATACTTCTAGCTACAATTCAATTACCAAGATCTACTCCTCTGGTAGCTGGTATCACTTTGGCGCTTATGACTTTACCTAGAATAATAATTCCTTGTAGGGCTTCTTTGAAGGCGGTACCGCCATCAATAAGAGAAGGTGCGTTAGCAGTAGGTGCATCAAAATTTCAATCTGTATTTCATCATGTAGTTCCTTTAGCTTTACCTGGTACTTTGTCAGGAACTATTATTGGATTAGCACAAGCATTAGGAGAAACAGCTCCATTAATTTTGATAGGAATGGTAGCTTTTGTTGTTGATATTCCATCAACACCAATTGATCCTTCTTCATCTTTACCCGTACAAGTCTATTTATGGTCAGAGTCTGCTGAGAGAGGGTTTGTTGAAAAAACATCAGCCACTATTATGATGTTATTAAGTTTTTTGATTGTAATGAATTTTTTAGCAGTATACTTAAGACAAAAATTTGAGAAAAGATGGAACTAATGAATAATGTAAAAATAAAATCTAAAAATCTAAATGTCTATTATGGAGAAAAACAAGCTTTGTTTGATGTGAATTTAGATTTAAACGAAAAAGAAGTTACTGCTTTAATTGGGCCATCAGGATGTGGAAAATCTACCTTTATTAGATGTATAAACAGAATGAATGATGTAATCGATATTTGTAAAGTATCTGGAAACATTGAAATAGATGGTGTTGAAATCAACGATAAAAATTTAGATGTAGTATCTTTAAGAGAAAGAGTAGGAATGGTTTTTCAAAAACCAAATCCATTTCCAAAAAGCATATATGATAATATTTCTTATGGTCCAAAAATTCATGGAAAAGGTGAAACTAAAAGTGAATTAGATGAAATCGTAGAAAATAGTTTAAAAAAAGCTGCATTGTGGGAAGAAGTTAAAGATAGACTCGATGAACCTGGAACTGGTCTTTCTGGTGGTCAACAACAACGTCTTTGTATTGCTAGAGCAATTTCTGTTAATCCTGAAGTTATATTAATGGACGAACCTTGTTCTGCTCTAGATCCTATTGCAACGGCAAAAATTGAAGAATTAATTGATGAACTAAAAAAAACTTACACTATTGTAATTGTGACGCATTCAATGGCACAGGCAGTTAGAGTTTCGCAGAAAACAGGGTTTTTTCACCTTGGTAAATTAATCGAAGTAGGCAAAACAGAGAAAATTTTTAAAAATCCTGACAATAAAATGACACAAGACTATATTACAGGTAGATTTGGATAAATTATGAGCAATGAACACACAGTAAAATCTTATGAAGAAGAATTAAGGTACTTAATAGACTCTGTCATAAAAATGGGAAGTTTAACAGAGTCTCAATTAGTTGATTCAATGGATGCGGTAATTAAAGTTGATAAAGATTCAATTGATAAAATTATTAAAAGTGATGATGAAATAAATAAATTTAGATCTAAAATTGATACTCAAATAATGACATTGTTGGTAAAGAGAGCGCCAATGGCAATTGATTTAAGAGAAACAATTAGCTCATTAAAAATATCTCAAGATTTAGAAAGAATTGGAGATTTATCTAAAAGTAATGCAAAAAAAGTCAAACCCCTTCCATTAGATTTACCTGAGGAACTTTTAGGTAATTTAAAAAGACTAGGTGATTTAGTTATAAAGCAGTTAAATGATGTACTCGATAGTTATGTTAACAAAAATTATGATAAAGCAAAAGAAGTGTGGGAAAAAGACGAACAAGTAGATGACCTTACTTATATTGCTATGGAAAGTGTAATTGATTTTCTCTCTAAAGATAAAAAGAATTTAGACTTTTCAACACATTTGATTTTTGCAACAAAAAATCTTGAAAGAGCAGGTGATCATATAACAAATATTGCCGAGTCAATATGTTTTTTAATTAAAGGTGAATATTTAAAAGGAAGCAGACCTAAAGGAAAAGTTATTCAGCAATAAAATGAATGGCAAAATATTTATTATTGAGGACGAACCTTCAATAATTCAATTAGTTCAACATAATCTAGAAAAAAATGGTTTTATAGTTTCATCATCAGTAAATGGCAATGATGGCTTAAAAGAATTAAAAAAATTTCAGCCAGATTTACTTTTATTAGATTGGATGCTGCCTGATCTCTCCGGTATTGAAATTTGTAAAAATATTAGAAAAGACAATAGTATCAAAAATTTACCTGTAATTATGTTAACCGCTAAAGGCGAAGAGGAAGATAAAATAAAAGGTTTAGATAGCGGTGTTGATGATTATTTAACTAAACCATTTAGTTTTAATGAGCTTATGGCTAGAATTAAAGCTGTTTTAAGAAGATCTAACCCTAACACTGTATCTGATAATTTAGAGTTTGAAGATTTAGTTTTAGATAGGATTGAAAAAAGAGTTTACAGAGATAAAAAAGAAATACAACTTGGACCTACGGAATTTAGGTTACTAGAATTTTTTTTGGTAAATCCAAAGAGAGTTTATTCTAGAGATCAGATTTTAGAAAATGTTTGGCCCAATAATATAAATGTTGAAAGCAGAACTATTGATGTTCATATCAGAAGATTAAGAAAATCAATTAATATCCAAAATAAAAAAGAACTTATTAGAACTGTAAGATCCTCTGGTTATTCACTAATTTAAGAAAATCTTTAAAATATAATTTTATAAACTCCAATTACAAACAATGGTATTTGTAATCCAAAGTTGGTTAAAATAGCTTTATCTTTTGATATAAATCCTGCGATAGTCCAACCGATAACTCCCAAACCATGAAAGTAAATATTGATAGGGTAGATATTTAAATTAGTTAACAATATTCCTGTTAAAACAAGAGCTGTACTAATCCATTTTAGATATTTTTTTATAAACATAATTATCCTTTCTTAGTGTTTATGACTTTTATGTTAAAGATTTGTTAAAATTACTCTTTTAAATGAAATTTACTATGTACTTATGTATAAAATAGCCAACTACCAACAACAATAGGCCAGAAGCGTAAATTATTGCAAAATTCATATTTAGAGATTTTGCAAAAAAGAATGGTAAGAAAAACAAATAGCTAGCAGGCACTGCTATAAAAATACTTTTTGTAAACATGATTGTCTTCTCTGTATCATTGTGCTCATAGTACGAGAATAGGATTGCAATCAAGGATACCAAAGGTAAGGCTATAATAAATCCAGCTAGTTTTGGATTTTGACCAGCTAACCAGCTTGCAAAAGCAATTATAATACCTGCACCAACAACTTTTAATAAAAAGAATAACATTAATAATCCTTACTCCATTTAATATAGAAATATGAAATAATATTAGCAACCTTTAAATGGAGCTGTGATATTTTTAATTAAAGTAAAATAAAAATATATGAAATTTGCAATTTTAAATTACTTTTTTAATACATCTTCAAGATAATCTAATCTATCTTGACCCCAAAAAATCTCATTATTTAAGACATAAGAAGGAGATCCAAATACGTCGTTATCAACTGCATCTTTTGAATTCTTTTGATACTCCAAGTTTACATCATCAGTTAAAGCTAAATTCTTCGTTTCTTCAAAATTTAAATTTAATTTTTCACAAATTTCCTGAAGTATAGTGTGATCTGAAATATCTTTATCCATCGACCACAAATATTTTAAACATTCATTTCCAAAATGAAGTTTATTTCCCATTTTATTTGAGGCTATTAAAAATTTTGCTGCTAAATGTGGGTCTTTTGGTGGAAAAAACTTTGGCTGTTTAATAATTGGTAAACCTAATTTACTTGAAATTCTCCCCATTTCTAAAAGTCTGTACTTTTGTCTAGTAGGGTGTCTTTTGGGAACTGGCAATCCTCCAGTATTTGGAAAAATTTCACCAACTAAATCAAGCGGTTTTTCTATAACCTCTAAATTATATTTGCTTACTATTTTTGTAAATCTATCAGCCCCCAGATAGGCAAAGGGAGACAAGATACTAAAATAATATTCAATTTTCATTTGTCTAGAGTTACTTTTTTTGCAGGCCTAAAAATATTAAATTATATTTATCTTATTGCTTTAATTAATATTCCTAAAGTGTTTAATATAGAAATATAGAGTAGTATTAGCAACCTTTAAATGATGCTGACATATTTTTAATCAAAGAAAAATACAAATCTTTACCTGGATTTAATGTTGCTCCTAACGGATCAACTACACCAGTTTTTATATTCATATCTTTTGCAACTGCTTTAATAATATCAGGATTAAACTGTGGTTCTGAAAATACACACGCAACTTTATCGTGTTCGATTACTTCTCTAATTTCTGCTAATTGTTCAGCTCCAGGCATTACATCTGTATTAACTGTAAACGCACCCAATATATTTACACCAAATCTTTTTTCAAAATATTGATATGCATCATGAAAGACTATAGAAGCAACACTATTACTTAATTCAGATGAAACATCTTTAGTAAGTTTATCAATTTCTTTGTAACCTTTACTTAAATTTTCTCTATAAATTTTCTCATTTTTAGGATCATTTTCAATTAAGTGCTTAGACATTTCAAATAAAATTACCTTTGCATTAATTGGATCTAACCAAATGTGTGGATCAAATTCACCATGTGCATGTCCTTCATGATCGTCATGTCCATCATGATCATCGTGATCATCATGGCCATCTTTTTTAGCATGAGAGTCGTGGTCGTGATCATCGTGATCTTCTTTTTTACCGTGATCATCATGTCCATGATCATCGTGATCATCAAAAATATTTCTTTCTCTAAACTTTAAAATTTGAAGTCCCTTAACTTGCATTAATTCAATTTTTTCAGCTTTCTTAGCAATTGATCCTAATGGTTTTTCTAGGAAGTTTTCTAAATCTTCTCCAACCCAAAAAATTAAATCAGCATTTTGTAACATCTTTGCATGAGATGGTTTCATTGCAAATCCGTGTGGTGAAGCATATCCATCTACGATTAAGTCAGGTTTAGCCACTCCGTTCATAAGGTAACTAGCTAACGAATGTATTGGTTTAATTGAGGCAACTACTTTAATATCAGCATTGGCTGGTAGAAAAAAAGTAATTAAAGATAAAATTGATATGATTATTGGAAGTTTTTTTAGGTTTTTCATAAATATAGTATTAATTGATTGTTATAATATAACATTATGTAATAATATAACATTTATAAGTCAAGGGTTAAATGAATTCTAATAATAATATTTTAGTTAAATTAAATAATGCTGGTTTTCGCCAAAGCGAAAAATGGTTAGTGGAAGGTGTTTCTCTTACGGTTGAAAAGGGTAAAATTGTAACTCTCATTGGTCCAAATGGTTCTGGTAAAAGTACCACTGCTAAAATTGCTTTAGGAATTTATAAAAATATTGAGGGCAGTGTTGAAAAATATACAACCAAAGTTGGTTATGTTCCTCAAAAAATTTCAATTGATTGGACTTTACCCATAAGAGTTTATGATTTTATGCTTTTGACAGAAACTATCGAAGATAGTGCTATTGATGAAGCATTATCATTAACAGGCGTAATTCATCTTAAAAATAAAAATTTAGGTAGTTTATCTGGTGGAGAATTTCAAAGAGTTTTAATTGCAAGAGCAATTTCTAAAAAACCAGAATTATTAGTTTTAGATGAACCAGTACAGGGAGTTGATTATACAGGTGAGATTGCTTTGTATGAATTAATTAAAAAAATATCTGATACTTTAAATTGTGGAATATTATTAATCTCTCATGATCTGCATATGGTAATGACAGCAACAGATCACGTAGTTTGTTTAAATGGTCATGTTTGTTGTTCAGGCTCACCAATAGATGTAGCAAAAAATAACGAATACAAAGCTTTGTTCGGTGAAAAAGCTTCTCAAATTTTAACAACATACGAGCACAAACACGATCATGTTCATTCTGATGAAGGGGAAATAAAGAAAAATTAAATGTTTGATGATTTTTTTATAAGAGCACTAGTTGCAGGTATTGGAATTGCATTTGTAACTGGTCCACTTGGATGTTTTGTTGTGTGGAGAAGATTGTCTTATTTTGGAGATACCCTTGCTCATTCAGCTTTGCTTGGTGTTACAATGGCTTATACATTTGATTTAAACATAGCTATTTCTGTATTTTTAATTTCATCAGTTATTGCACTAATATTAATTCAGCTTCAGAAAAAAACTAATCTTCCTGGGGATGCATTGTTGGGGCTTTTAGCTCATTCATCATTGGCTGTTGGATTAGTAGTTATTGGTTTTCTAACATTTATAAGATTTGATATTATGGGTTTATTATTTGGTGACATATTAGCGGTAACCACCGATGATTTATTTGTGATTTGGACAGGGGGAGCTTTAATTTTAATAGTACTTAAATTAATTTGGAAACCTTTACTTGCATCAACTGTTAACTATGAATTAGCTGAGGCAGAGGGATTAAACCCCGATAGAGCAAAAGCTATTTTTACAATATTAATGGCAGCGGTCATTGCTATTTCTATCAAAATGGTCGGATTATTATTGATTACAGGAATGTTAATTATCCCTGCTGCAATGGCTAGAAATATCTCTGATAGTCCTCAGAAAATGGTTCTATTCTCGATAATTGGTGGCTTATTATCAGTTATCTTAGGACTATACTCTTCATTAGAATTTAATACATCTTCTGGACCTTCAATTATTGCAGCGGCGTTGATATTGTTCATATTATCTTTGTTTAAAATTAAACAATCGATTAAATTAAAAAACTAAGTGGAAATTTAAAAATGGAAAAACAACACAATCTTTCAAAAAACCAAAAAATTATTTTTGATTTAATTGATAAATCTCCTGAGCCGTTAAAAGCATATTCAATTCTTTTTAATGTACAGAAAAAAGGTATCAATGCACCTCTTCAAGTTTATAGAGCATTAGATAAATTAGTTGAAATAGGTAAAATCCACAAAATTGAAAGTAGAAATGCTTTCATCGCATGTCAGAATTCTAGTTGTCAAATTTCTAAGGCTACAGCATTTTCAATATGTGAAAGCTGTGAAAAAGTTTCTGAAATAAGTAATACTAAACTGTCAAAATATTTATCAAACTTTGCTGATGAAGCGGGGATGAAATACAGTAAATATAATTTAGAATTTTTTGGTTTATGTAAGAAATGTAAATCAAAATAATGAACACTGTTTCATTAACCCTAGACGAAATTAATAATTTAGCAAAAAAAACTCTCTTAGCAAATGGATGTGATGATGATACTGCATCAATCCTTTCAGAATTAATTACAAATGCAGAAAGAGATGGTTCACTTTCTCATGGTTTATTTAGATTGCCGGCTTATGTTTCAGGATTAAAAAGCGGAAAAATAAATGGCAAAGGAAAACCTGAAATTAAAAAAATTTCACCATCTGTAATTAAAGTTGCAGGAAATAATTGTTTAGCTCCTGTGGTATTAAATAAAAGTTTACCAGAATTAAGTAAAGCTGCTAAAGAAAATGGTGTTGCTGTCTTAGCAATAAATAATTCACATCATATGGCTGCTATGTGGCCTGAAACCGAAAAATTAGCTGAAGATGGTTTAGTAGCTTTTGCATGTACTTCATATAAGCCTGCTGTTGCACCTGCTGGTGCAATTAAACCTTTTTTTGGAACAAATCCAATTTCATTTGCATGGCCCAGACCTGGAAAGACACCTGTAGTTTATGATATGGCAACCGCTTCAATGGCTATGGGGGAAGTACAAGTTGCTAAAAGAGAAGGGCACAAAGTTCCACTAGGAACAGGACTTACAAAGGATGGTAAAGAAACTACTGATCCAGGACAAATAGCCGACGGTGGCGTACTGCTTCCTTTCGGTGGCTATAAAGGTTCTGCAATTGCTATGATGGTAGAATTATTAGCTGGTGCATTAGTTGGTGATAATTTTAGTTTTGAAACAGCTGCCAAAGATAACAATGATGGTGGTCCACCGAGTGGTGGTGAATTTATTTTAGCAATTAGTCCAGATAAAACATCAGGAACCGATTGGCAAAAACACGCAGATGAATTTTTTGATAAAATGAAGTCTATGGGAGAAGTAAGACTTCCAGGTGAAAGACGACATAAAAACAGATTAGATAAAGGCCCAAGAAATATTAACGAGGAATTGGTTAATAAAATTAAATCTTTAAGCTAAGTTAATCTCAATTGGAGTGTGATCCGAAGGTTTTTCTCTTCCACGAGGATCTTTATTTATATTAATACCTTTAATATTATCAATTATTGAACTTGATACTAAAAAGTGATCAATTCTCATGCCATTATTTTTTTGCCATGCGCCCCTCATATAATCCCAAAAGGTATAGCCTTCTTTATCTTCATTAAAATGTCGGTATACATCACTGAATCCAAGATTTAACATTTCTCTAAATTTTTTTCTTATTTCAAGACGATATAAAGCATCATCTTCAAAACTTTTCGCATTATAAACATCCTCTGCAGCAGGAATAACATTAAAATCCCCAGCAAGTATTATGTTAGAATTTTTCTTAGATAATGATTTTAATTGTTTAATTAATTGATCCATCCAATTTTTTTTATAATCATATTTTTCTGTATCAACCGGATTTCCATTTGGAGTATAAATATTTATTAATTGAATAGTTTTTTTCTTATATTCAACTTCAGCAGAAATAATTCTAGATTGCTTTAATTTATCCTTAATTAAATCAGTTCTAATGTTAGTTAGTTTTTTTTTTGAAATAATTGCTACACCATTATAGCTTTTTTGACCAAACACATGACTTTCATAATCCATTGAGGAAAAGTCGTCATAAGGGAAATTAATATCCTCAGTTTTTATCTCCTGCATCATTAAAATATCTGGTTTATATTTTAGTAGATAGCTTTTGATATTTTCTATTCTTGCTCTAACAGAATTAACATTCCACGATGAGATGAGCATTAAAGAGAGAATGAAACTCCACACCCACAAGAAGATTTTGTTTGAGGGTTGGAGATTTTAAAAGACTCACCAATTAATTCAGATACATAATCAACTTCAGATCCTTTTAATAAGTCAGCTGAGGCTTTATCAATTAAAATATTTTGATAATTAAGATCGTCGGCTTGTTTTGATTTATCAAAAGTAAATTCATATTGAAAACCAGAACAACCACCACCTTTAATAGCGATTCTAAAAAAAGAACCTTCATCTTTTTTAGACAATAAATTTTCTATTTGTTTTAACGCTTTATCCGTAAATTTAATTTCTTTAATCATGACTGAACACTGATATTACTAATATAATACTTAATTATTTAAATTAAAGGATGAAAAAAGACACTTTGTTGGGCGTATTTAAGAGTAGAGGTAGACTTAATAAAGAAGCTAACTCTAAGTATCGATCACCTTTTCAAAGAGATAGAGACAGAATTATCCATAGTGCATCGTTTAGAAGACTAAAGCATAAGACGCAAGTTTTTGTAAACACTGAGGGTGATCATTTTAGAACCAGAATAACTCATTCAATTGAAGTCGCGCAAATCGCAAGGTCGATCTCAAAATATTTAGACCTAAATGAGGATCTAGCAGAAACCTTAAGTCTAGCTCATGATTTAGGTCATACACCGTTTGGACATGCTGGAGAGGATGCCTTACATGAATGTATGGATAATCATGGTGGTTTTGATCACAACCTACAAACTTTGAGAATTGTTATGTTTTTAGAAAATAAATATTTAAAATTTAAAGGTTTAAATCTTACAATTGAAACTTTAGAGGGCCTTTTAAAACATAATGGACCAGTTAATGAATTGACTACTATAAATAAACTTATTGGAGCAAAAGTTTTTAAAAATAAAATTAAATTTAATACTTTTCCCTCTTTAGAAGCACAAATTTCAGCTATTTCAGACGATATAGCTTATAATAATCATGATATTCAAGATGGAATTAAAGCAAATCTTTTTAAATTAGAGGAGCTATGTGAGATTAATTTCCTAAAAAATATTTATGTAAATTATAAAAAAAAGATAAACAAAAAAAATTATAAAATAGCAATTAATCAAATAGTAAGAGACTCGATTGATCTAATGATAAAAGACTTAATAAGTAATACACAAAAAAATTTAAAGAGATTAAAAATAAAATCCCTCAAAGATATTGCAAAATCAAAAGAATTAATAGTTTGTTTCTCTAAAAATATTCAAAATTCGGAACAAGAAATTAAATCATTTTTAAGATCTAATATGTATGATAATAAATCTGTTTTAAGAAAAAATCAAAGAGGTAAAAAAATTATAAAAAAATTATTCAATATAATTCAATCTTCACCTAGAAAGTTTCTTACAAAAGAACAAGTTACTAAAGATAAATATAGAGCTATCTCAGACTTTATTTCTGGTATGACTGACCGTTATGCAATCAACCTTTATAATGCAAATAAATGAATATCTTTGAAAAATATCTAGAAAAAATTAAATCAATACTTAGTGAACTAAAAAAAGATAATAAAATAATTATTCCTGATAATTTTAATGGAATAAGTGCAGAAATACCTCCACCAAAATTTAATTGTGATATCTCAACTAATGTTGCAATGGTTTTATCTAAAATTAATAACAAACCACCTATTGAATTAGCAGAACAACTTGTACCTATAATAAAAGATAAAGATAAATTAATTGAAACAATAACTATCGCAAAGCCTGGTTTTATTAACATAAAGTTTAAGAAATCTTTCTGGGCAAATTTTACTAAAGAAATCAGTGAAAATTCTGAAACTTTTGGAATAAATCAAAAAGAAAAAAAGAATAATTATCTTGTGGAATTTGTGTCTGCGAATCCAACAGGACCATTACATGTAGGTCATTGTCGAGGTGCAATACTTGGTGATGTAATTTCAAACCTTTTAATTTTTAATAATCATAAAGTTACCAAAGAATACTATGTAAATGACTACGGTAATCAAATTATTAATTTTACAAAATCAGTATATTTTCGAATACGTGAAATAACTCATCATGAAACTTTTCCGTCTGATAATGATGATTTATATCCTGGTGATTATTTAATAGATTTTGCAAAAAATATATCTTCTAACTCGAATTTGAATTTTGATAATTATGATGAAATTAGTGAGAAACTAACTGAACTATCAATTGAACAAGCATTACTGCTAATTAAAAACAATCTTAATAGTCTTGGTATAAATCACGATAATTTTGTAAGTGAAAAAAAAATTGTTTTAGATAAAGAAGTTGAAAATGTTGTTCAATTTTTAGAGAAAAATAAGTTTGTTTATAAAGGTAAAATCAAAGCACCAGAAGGTGAGGACAATAATAATTGGGTAGAGCGTGAGCAATTGTTGTTTAAATCTACAGATTTTGGTGATGATAAAGATCGTGCTCTCCAAAAATCAGATGGATCATGGACATATTTTGCAAGTGATGTTGCTTATCATAAAAATAAAGTCGATAGAAAATTTGATTATTTGATTAATATACTTGGCGCAGATCATGCTGGATATATAAAAAGAATTTCATCATCAGTCGAAGCCCTTTCAGGAGAGAAAGATAAATTAATTTGTAAAATAAGTCAGTTAGTAAAACTTATAAAAGACAATAAACCTTTTAAAATGTCTAAAAGAAAAGGGGACTATATTACTGTTGATGATCTTATAGAAGAAGTTGGCAAAGACGCTACTCGATTTATTATGCTGAACAGAAGCAGTGATGCAGAACTCGATTTTGATTTTGATGCAGTAAAAGAAAAGTCAAAAGATAATCCATTATATTATGTACAATATTGTTATGCACGAATTTCATCTGTTTTTAGACACATTAATAAAGATTTAAATAAAAAAATTGAAACTAATAATTTTAATTTTAAATATTCTGAGGATGAAATTAAAATTTTAAAAAAATTATCTGAATGGCCAAAATGTATTGATATATCAAGTACAAAACTTGAGCCACATAGAATTCCTGTCTATCTATATGAGTTAGCCTCGGAATTTCACTCTTATTGGAATCTTGGAAAACAACAACCAGATAAACGTTTTATAAACGAGCAAAAAGAAGTTCCGTTAGATAAGTTGGTATTCTTAAAAGTTATTTCTAATGTAATAAAATCTGGAATGGATATTGTTGGTGTAGATACTCCGTCTAAAATGTAATGTTAAAAGAAATCAAATATTTAATTTTTATAATAGTTATCTCAGTATTTATTTTTTTTACTGGCAGATACTATTTTTCTGATGAAAATTTAAAAAATTCTTATCGTTCCTTTAAATATAATGACGAGAAGATAAAGTTGTATTCAGAAAACTTACCCATATTAGAAAATGATACCCAAGACATCATTGAGTATGTAAAACAAACAAATAAAGATAAGAAAAAAAAATTTAATTTCTGGAAACTTCTAGAAAATGATAAGTAAAAGAAAAGCATTTATTACCGGTATTAAATCACTAAAATTAACAACTAGTGAAGTAAAATTTTTAAAAAAACAAAAACCCTGGGGAATAATATTATTTTCAAGAAATATTAAATCTATAAACCAAACTAAATTATTAACTCATAGCATCAGAAAGCTATTCAAAGATCCCCACTATCCTATTTTGATTGATCAAGAAGGAGGAAGAGTAAACAGGTTAAAAAATATTATAACCTTTGATAATTTGACAGGTGAATATTTTGGAAAATTATATATCCAAGATAAAAGAAAATTTAATATTATTTATAGATTATTCATTGATAAATCTTCATATCTTCTAAAACAAATAGGTGTAAATATTAATACACTACCCGTGTTGGATCTTAGAATTAAGGGATCGAGTAATATTATTGGTGATAGATCGTTCTCAGAAAATAAGAAAATTGTTTCAAAGGTAGGTGATATTTGTATTGATTTATTTAACCAAAACTCAATAGGCACGGTAATCAAGCACATACCAGGTCATGGACTTGCAAAGGTAGACAGTCATAAATTTACACCAGTTGTAGATAAGAGCATTAATTACCTTATTAAAAATGATTTCTTTCCTTTTAAAAATAAAGATTGTTTATTCGCCATGACTGCCCATATTATTTATAAAAAAATTGATCCACTTAACACTGCAACTCATTCTAAAAAAATTATAAATATTATTCGAAAAAAAATAGGATTTAAAAATGTTTTGATTTCTGATGACTTATCGATGAAGAGTTTAAAATATGACTTAATTACTAATACAATTAAAAGTTTTGAAGCAGGATGCAACCTAGCCTTACATTGTAACGGTAATTTCAATGAAATGAAGGTTGTTGCTGAAAATTCACCAATAGTAAATAATTTTATTATCAAAAAAACATCACTATTTTATAAGAATTTAAGTTAATATCTCGTTATGTCTGTGTCTGATTCTGCTTTGTTTAATGTCGATATAAATAACTATAACGGTCCATTAGATGTTCTTTTAGATTTAGCTAAAGCTCAAAAAGTTGATCTTGAAGAAATATCAATAACAAAGCTGGCAGATCAATTTCATGAATATATTACAAAAGAAAAAGACTTAAATTTAGAAATAGCCTCGGAATATTTATTAATGGCAACATGGCTTGCTTATTTAAAATCTAAGTTATTACTACCAGGAACTCCAGAGGAAGAGTTTAAAGTTCAAGAAGTGGCAGAAAAATTAAAGTTACAACTAAAAAAATTAGAACTTATTCGTTTACTTTCTGAACAAATGCTTAAGAGAAAAAGGTTAGGTCGTGAAATAAGAACAAGAGGGATGAAGGGAAATATTAGATCTATTTACAGCACTGAATATAATTTAAGTTTATTTGAACTTTTAAAAACCTATTCAACTATTATTATGACTAAAGATTTTCAAAGAATGAACATTCCAAAATTACCAGTATTTACTACTGAAGATGGAATTAAAACTATAAAAGATTTTTTTGGAAAACTAGCTGACTGGAAAAAACTTGATGAATTAATCCCTGCAAATTTTAAATCTAATTCAAAATATAAAAGAACAGGTAAAGCAGGAATTTTTGCTGGGTCCCTTGAGCTTGCTAAAGAAGGCGATCTTTCTATTAAACAAGAAAAATTATTTGATGATATCTATGTAAAGGAAGTAAGTGATTAAAAAACAAAAAATTAATAAAGATAATGTAGTCAAGTTTCCCTCAAAATTATCTGAAATTGAGAAAGAAATAGAGGGAGTAATTTTTGCTGCTGCTGAACCACTTGACATCGATACTATTGAAAGCAAACTTTCAAAAAAATTAAATATTTCAAAATCATTAGAAAAATTACAACAAGAATACTCTAATCGTGGAATAAATTTAGTATGCATTAAAGACAAGTGGTCTTTTAGAACATCTCCGAAATTAGCAAACCTTATGTCTCAAGAAAAAACCGTTGAAAAAAAATTATCCAGAGCTGCGGTCGAAACTTTAGCTATAATTGTTTATCACCAACCAGTAACAAGAGCTGAAATTGAGGAGATAAGAGGTGTAGCTTTTGGAACAAATACACTTGATATTTTAATGGAGCTAAATTGGGTTAAACCTGGGGGAAGAAAAGATGTACCTGGTAGACCTATTCAATATGTAACTACAGATGATTTTTTAAGTCATTTTAATATCCAAAAACTAACAGATCTTCCAAATATCGATGAATTAGGTGCAGCAGGTATGATTGATAGCTCAAGTGTTGATAGCGCTATTTTTGGAACAGGTAAGTTTTACAAAGAAAAGCAGGAAGAAAAAAAAGAAGATATTTATTCTAATATTGATGAGATGCTGAATAGCACTCTTGATAGTGAAGAGAAAGAGTAACAAAAAAGTAACTTTTAAATTTATAATAAAAAGGTTATAAGTTTCTATGAGCATAGGAATTTGGCAAATAGCAGTTGTTGTAATATTGGTAGTCTTATTATTTGGACGAGGTAAAATCTCTAGTTTGATGGGAGATGTTGCCAAAGGTATTAAAAGCTTTAAAAAAGGTATGGCGTCAGATGTAACTGACGATACGGAGCCAAAAAATATTTCCGACGAAAATAAAGACTCTAATAACAAAGAATAACTCACATGCCTACTATTGGTTGGTTTGAGATATTGATAGTTGTTGCTATCGCTATAGTTGTTCTTGGTCCCAAAGATTTTCCAGTTATGTTAAAAAAAGCAGGTTCATGGATTGGCACTGCAAAAAGATATGTCAGCAATATTCAAAACGAGGTTTCTAATTTAGAAATTGATGATGAAAAAATTAATGACGAAGTAAAAAAAGAAACAAAAAAAAATGAATAATGATGAAAAAGATAGTGGCTTTGTTAGTCATTTAACTGAATTAAGAAAAAGACTTATACATAGTTTTATTTTTTTATTTATATTTTTTATTTTCTGCTATTTTTTTGCTGAATATATTTACGGTTTTCTAGTAGACCCATTTGCACAAGCTGTAAAAGATGACGGTTCAGATAGAAGATTAATCTTTACAGCACTTCAAGAGACCTTTTTAACTTATTTAAAAGTATCTTTTTTTACAGCATTTTTTGTAACCTGCCCGTTTATATTAATGCAAATATGGAAGTTTATTGCACCAGGCTTATATAAGCATGAAAAAATTGCAATTTTACCTTACTTAATACTTACCCCTATACTTTTTTTTCTAGGAGGTATGTTGGTTTACTATTTGATTATGCCACTAGCAATTAAGTTCTTTTTATCTTTTGAGAGCACTGGTTTATCAACAAGTTTGCCAATTCAATTGGAAGCAAAAGTTAATGAATACTTGTCTTTAGTTATGAAATTAATTTTTGCTTTTGGAATTAGTTTTCAATTACCTGTTGTGTTAAGTCTTTTGGCAAGAATAGGTGTTGTAGATAGCCAGTTTTTAAAAGATAGAAGAAAGTATGTTGTGGTAATAATTTTTGCTGCTGCCGCTTTGTTAACTCCTCCTGACCCAATTACACAAATAGGATTAGCAATACCATTGTTAATTTTATATGAATTATCAATATTTTCAGTAAAATTTATAGAAAACAAAAATTTAGAAAAAACTGATGCATAATTTAAAGGAAATTAGAAAAGATTTCCCTAGTTTTGAAAAAGCTCTAAAAAAAAGACTTATTAAAATTGATTTTAAAAAATTGCAAGATTTGGATGAGGAAAATAGATATTTAATTCAAAAAAAAGAAGCTATTGAAAAAGAAAAAAAAAATATT
This sequence comes from uncultured Pelagibacteraceae bacterium, assembly GCA_902604525.1. GTDB lineage: Bacteria > Pseudomonadota > Alphaproteobacteria > Pelagibacterales > Pelagibacteraceae > Pelagibacter. The sequence goes on from CACKYY010000004.1 coordinate 45,797, forward strand.
TCAAAATCTAAAGACGAAACTTTATTTGAAAAATCTAAAGAGCTTACATTAGAATTAGATAAAATAACGGATTTACAAAAAAAAATAAAAACAGAGTTAGATAGTTTATTATCTAATATACCCAATATTCCTCACGTTGATGTCCCTACCGGAAAAGATGAAAATGATAACGTAGAGGTATTAAAATCAGGAAATATACCAAAGTTTGATTTTAAACCTAAATCTCACTATGAGCTTGGTGAAAATCTTGGAATGCTAGATTTTGACTTAGCGACTAAAACAACTGGATCTAGATTTGTTTTTGTAAAAAACCATTTAGCTTTACTTGAACGAGCCTTATCTAACTTTATGTTGGATACTCATATAAATAAAAATGGTTATCAAGAAATATCTCCACCTTTAATTGCATCAGATAATACAATGTATGGAACCGGACAGTTACCTAAGTTTGAAAATGACCAGTTTGAAATTAAATTTGATGAAGGATCAGATAGAAAATTTTTAATTCCTACAGCTGAAGTAATTTTAACAAACATTGTGAAAGATAAAATAGTTGATCAAAATCATCTTCCGATGAGATTTGTAGCATCAACACCGTGCTTTAGAAAAGAAGCAGGAAGCTATGGTAAAGATACAAAAGGGATGATCAGACAACATCAATTTTATAAAGTTGAACTTGTAAGTATTGTTGAAAAAGAAAATTGTCTAGAAGAGTTAGAAAGAATGACAAATTGTGCAACAGACATCCTTGAAAAATTGGAACTACCTTATAGGAAAGTTATTTTATGTTCTGGAGATATGGGTTTCAGTGCTGAGAAAACTTATGACATTGAAGTTTGGTTACCATCAGAAAATAAGTATCGTGAAATTTCATCATGTTCATCTTGTTCAACATTCCAGGCCCAAAGAATGAAAACTAGGTATAAAAACAAAAATAAAGAAACTGTCTTTGTCGGAACTTTAAATGGAAGTGGTCTTGCTGTTGGGAGGACTTTAATAGCCGTATTAGAAAATTATCAGCAAAAAGACGGATCGATTGTTGTTCCTAAAGTTCTAAGAGAATATATGAATAATTTAGAATTAATTTCACAGAAATAAAGTTGTTTTAGAGATACAGATAGTATAAATATTCACAATATTTAAAAGGAGAATTATGGAAGGTTCAGGAATAGGACAATTTATACCGTTAATTTTAATCTTTGTTATTTTTTATTTTTTCTTAATTAGACCTCAACAAAAAAAAGTAAAAGAACATAAAGCTATGGTTGAAAACCTTAAAAGAGGTGACAAAGTTATTACTTCAGGTGGTATCACTGGTACAGTTGAGAGACTAATTGATAATGACAAAGTAGAAGTGGAAATAGCTGAGAACATTAAAGTTGAAGTTGTAAAAGCTACTGGTATTCAAAGTCTTCAAACTACTCAAGAAGTAAAAAAATAAATAAATTTAGATAAGTGCTTTATTTTTCTAAGTTACGAATAGTTTTTATAACTATTTTTTCTTTGCTTTTTATTTTAATAGCTTCATCTAATTTATTTAAGTTTGATGATAGTTTTTTTGATAAAAAAATCAATTTAGGTCTTGATCTACAAGGTGGCTCTTATTTATTGCTAGAGATAGATAATGGGCCTGTAATTGAGCAAAAGCTACAAAACCTAACAACTACATTTAGAAATTTTTTTAAAGATAAAGATATTAAATTAAATAATATAAAAATAGATAATCAAAATATTTTTTTTAATGTAAAAGAGGAAAATAAACAAAAAGTTATAGATATTTTTCAAGATGAAAATAGTGAAATCAATCCTTATTATCCCAGATTTAAATCACATCAATTAGAAATCGAAGATTTAGGTATAAATTTAAAAATTAATTTTTCACGTCAAGGCTTAATAAATTTAAAAACTTCGTCTCAAGATCAAGCTATTGAGATAGTAAGAAGAAGAGTTGACGAAGTAGGTACTAATGAGCCAAATATTTTAAAGAGGGGTAATAGTAGAATTTTGGTAGAACTACCTGGTTTAGATGATCCAACTAGAATAAAATCTCTACTAGGTAAAACTGCAAACCTGACATTTAGGTTTGTAACCCAAAATGACGAAGACAGATTTGGTGTAGAGAAATTAGAATATGAGGACGGAACTCCATCAGTAAATGTAAGCAAAAGAATTATAATAAGTGGTGAAAATCTTTTAGATGCGCAACCTAAAATGGATGCACAAAATAATCAAACAATTGTCTCTTTCACTTTAGATAGAGTAGGTGCAAAAAGATTTGGGAAAGCAACCTCTGCTGGCATAGGGAAGCAATTAGCTATAGTCTTAGATGGAAAAATAATAAGTGCTCCAGTAGTAAGAGATACAATAGCAAGTGGTGCTGGTCAAATTAGTGGTGGATTTACCTTTCAATCAGCAACCGATCTAGCTTTATTGCTAAGATCTGGTGCATTACCTGCTCCTTTAGAAATTATTGAAGAGAGAACAGTTGGACCTGATCTAGGACAAGATTCTATTAATGCAGGGATGATAGCATTGGCTATTGGTTTTTTATTGGTGATAATTTTCATGTTTGTTAAGTATAGATTTTTTGGCTTGATAACAAATGTTACATTAATTATTAATTTATTTATTCTTTTAGGTATTCTTACTTTATTTGAAGCTACTTTAACATTACCTGGTATAGCAGGAATAATTTTGACCGTTGGTATGGCTGTTGATGCAAATGTTTTGATTTTTGAAAGAATTAAAGAGGAGCTTAAAGACGAAACAAATAATATTTTAGCATTTGATGGTGGTTATACTAAATCTAGAACTGCAATAATTGATGCCAATATTACAACGTTATTAGCTGCAGTAATTCTATTTTTTATGGGATCAGGACCAGTTAAGGGTTTTGCCGTAACTTTAGGTGTTGGAATATTTACAACACTATTTTCAGTCTATTTCATCGCCAGATTATTCACCAGTCTTTATGTGACTAAAAACAAAAATAGTGGAAAGCTGATATAATGATTGCATTTAATAAATATTATAATCATTTTAATATCTTATCTAGTGCCTTAATTATTATTTCATTAGTTTTACTGATATTTAAAGGTCTTAATTTTGGTATTGATTTTAAAGGTGGAACGTTAATTGAGTTAAGATCTAATGATACAAAAATCAATGTAAGCTCACTTCGCGATAAATTTAGTCAGATGAACCTAGGTGATGTTTCGGTTAAAAAATTTGGATCTGATAACGACTTTTTAATTAAATTTGAAAATAAAGATAATAAAAAAAATATAATTGAAGAGATTAAGGTAAATCTTGATAAGTCATTTGGTAATAACTATGATTTTAGAAGGGTTGAAAATGTAGGACCAAAAGTAAGTGCTGAATTATTAAAATCTGGTGTAATAGCCATTTCCTTATCACTTGCAATAATGCTTATTTATATTTGGGTTAGGTTTGAATGGCAGTTTAGTCTTGGAGCAATTTTAGCTCTATTTCATGACGTTATTGTTACGCTCGGTGTATTTTCGTTATTTAGTTTAGAGATCAACTTATCAATTATTGCAGCGGTGTTGACTATTGTCGGTTATTCAATGAATGACACTGTTGTAATATTTGATCGTGTAAGAGAAAATTTAAGAAAATATTCAGATATTAAGATATTTGAACTAACCAATATTTCAATTAATGAAACTTTATCTAGAACAATAATTACTTCAGCAACAACTTTACTCGCATTACTTGCTATTTATTTTTTTGGTGGTGAGATATTAAAAGGATTTTCACTAGCTATGATTTTAGGAGTTATTTTTGGAACCTATTCATCAATTTATATAGCTAATACAGTATTAGTAAGATTAAGAGTATCTCAAAAAACTGTCTTAAGAGAAGACGATAACAAATAAATTAATAAATATTCTGTGCAGCTACCATTGTAAGTAACATTGGTAGAGAAAGTAGAGTATTTGTTCTAGAAAAAAGCATTGCTGTTTTTGCGGATTTTGCTTTTGTTTCAGGATCAGTTTCAACAATCCCTAAAGCTCTTTTTTGATTTGGCCATATTACAAACCAAACATTAAATGCCATTATAAGACCTAACCACATTCCTATTCCTATTGCAGTATGTTTTGGAATCCCTGAACCTATACTAAAAGTCATTGCATCATGCAAATAACCATTTAACCAAGCAAGAATTAAACCTGATAAAACAGTAAAAGCTGCAGCCCATCTAAAATAAAATAAAGCTGCTGGAGCAATTACTTTTCCAATTGCTGGCTTTTGTTCGTCTGGAATTTTAGCCATGTTTGGAATTTGAACAAAGTTGAAATACCAAAGTAATCCAATCCACATTATTGCAACAAGTACATGTATGTATCTAAATAACCAACTCCAAAATAATGTGTCAAAGGCAATACCTTCATTTTGAAAAAACATTCCAACAAACAAAATTATAGCCAAAGCTAATGATGCATGAACTGTTTTTGATAAAGAAGATAATAAATTAAACATGATTTTCAAAATTATACACTAAATTTTAATTATTTTTAAGTTTTTATATTTAATTTAATAGGGGTTTCAAAAACTGACCAGTGTAACTCTCTTTAATTTTAGACACTTCCTCAGGTTTACCCTCTGCGATAATTTTACCACCTTTTACACCACCCTCAGGACCCATATCAACAATATAATCGGCTGTCTTTATAACATCCAAATTATGCTCAATTACAACAACTGTGTTACCAAGTTTTACAAATGTGTGAAGGATTTCTAAAAGTTTTTTAATATCGTGTTGATGTAAACCAGTTGTTGGTTCATCTAAAATATACATTGTTCGTCCTGTAGATCTTTTTGACAACTCTTTAGCAAGTTTAATTCTTTGAGCCTCCCCGCCAGAAAGGGTTGTTGCTTGCTGACCAATTTTTATATAGCCTAATCCAACTTTTTTTAATGTTAATAATTTTGTTTTAATATTTGATATATTTTCAAAATATTCACAACCTTCATCTACAGACATATCCAAAACATCTGCAATACTCTTACCTTTAAATTTTATCTCTAAAGTTTCTCTATTGTATCTAGTGCCTTTACATTCATCACATTGAATATAAACATCTGGTAAAAAGTGCATTTCATAAGTAATAACACCATCACCTTCACATGCCTCGCATCTACCACCTTTAACATTAAATGAAAAACGTCCTGGTTTGTAACCTCTTGTTTTAGACTCTGGTAAACTTGTAAACCAATCTCTTATTGGACCAAATGCACCAGTATATGTAGCAGGATTAGATCTTGGTGTTCTTCCTATTGGTGATTGGTCTATATCAATAATTTTATCAATTAATTCAACACCCTTGTAACCCTTAAAAGCTTTCGGAGCCTTTTTAGCTTTATTATTAAGTGTTAAATTTAAAGCATGAAAGAGAGTTTGTAATATAAGTGTTGATTTTCCACTTCCTGATACACCAGTAACACAAGTGAAGGTTCCTGTTGGAATTTTAAGATTAACATTGTTTAAATTATTTCCTGTTGCACCATTGATTTCAACAAACCTTCCATTTTTAGCTAATCGTCTTGTATTAGGAATATCTATTTTCTTTTTATTAGCTAGATATTGTCCAGTGATACTATTCTTATCTTTTTTAATCTCATCATAAGTACCTTGTGAAGATATTTGACCACCATTAGTTCCTGCCTCTGGACCCAAGTCAATAATATGATCCGCATTTTCCATAGTTTCAGTATCATGCTCCACAACTATTACTGTGTTACCCAAATCTCTTAATCTCTTGAGTGCATTAATAAGTTTAACATTATCTTTTTGATGTAAACCAATAGATGGTTCATCTAACACATAAAGGACACCAGTTAAACCAGAACCTATTTGAGAGGCCAATCTTATTCTTTGAGCCTCACCACCAGATAATGTTCCAGACTCTCTAGATAGAGTTAAATAATCCAAGCCCACATTTAATAAAAAATTTAATCTTTCATTTATTTCCTTTAATACATGTTCTGCAATTTTAAATTGTCTTTTGTCTATATGATTTACTAAATCTTTAAACCATTCCGCTGCATCAAATATTGACTTTTTTGTTACTTCACTAATATTTAGGTTATTAATTTTTACACATAACGCCTCTTCCTTTAAACGATCTCCATTACATGCTTCACAGGCAGTATCGGATTGATATTCAGCTATAGCCTCTCTTTTCCATTCACTATCAGACTCTAAAAATCTTCTCTCAAGGTTGTTGATGACACCCTCAAATGTTTTCTTGTAAGAATATTTTTCGTACCCATCATCATAATTAAACTTTATTTCATCCTCATCTGATCCATAGAGAACAATATCTTTTATTTTTTTTGGAAGTTTTTTCCATTTTTCATCTAAAGAAAAACCATAATGTTTAGCTAGTGATGAGAGTGTTTGTGCATAATATAAGGTAGTAGATTTTGACCAAGGTTCAATAGCACCTTCAGCAAGACTTTTTCTTTCATCTGGTACAACAAGATTTGGATCCACATTTAATTTCATACCAATACCCTCACACTCTTCACATGCTCCATAAGGACTATTAAATGAGAATAATCTTGGTTCTATTTCCTCAATTGTAAATCCACTTTCAGGACAAGCAAATTTTGTTGAATAGATTAATTTTTCTACTTTTCTATATTTTTGAGGCAATGTTTCATCTTCATATTCGACAAAAACCAATCCGTTTGCAAGATTAACAGCTGTTTCAATACTTTCAGCCAATCTATTTCCTAGCTTTGAATTTAAGACAATTCTATCAACTAAAACTGAAATATCGTGTTTAAGTTTTTTGTCTAAATTGGGAGATTTTTCAATATCATATAAAACGTTATCAATCTTGATTTTTCTAAAACCTCTTCGTTTATAACTTAAAATATCTTTTCTATATTCACCTTTACGACCTCTTACCACAGGGGCGTAAATGTAAATAGTTGATTTTTTTGGCAGTTTTTTAATTAAATCCACTATTTGAGTAATTGTCTGTGAAGTAATTGGTTTGCCGGTAAATGGTGAATAAGGAATACCTGCTCTTGCATAAAGTACTCTCATATAATCGTAAATTTCTGTAACTGTTGCAACTGTAGATCTTGGGTTCTTTGAAGTATTTTTTTGTTCAATGGCTATTGCTGGACTTAATCCTTCAATAAGATCAACATTTGGTTTTTTCATTTTATCCAAAAATTGTCTTGCGTACGCAGATAAACTTTCGACATATCTTCTTTGTCCCTCAGCATAAATAGTATCGAACGCTAAAGATGATTTTCCTGAACCAGATAGACCAGTAATTACAACAAATTTATCTTTAGGAATCTCAACTGAAACATTCTTTAAATTATGTTCTTTAGCGCCCTTAATAACTATCTTTTTCATCATAATTTTTGTTGCTTTGAATTAATAAAATTAATATTCAGAAGAATTGTGGTATAAATCTAATTAATAAAATAAACAAATATAAAAATATTATGGCTGGAAGTTTAAATAAAGTGTTATTAATTGGTCGTTTGGGCGCAGATCCAGAAATCAAACAAATGGTAAATGGCAAAAGTGTAGCGAGATTAAGCCTTGCAACAAGTCAATCTTGGAAAGACAAAAATACTGGAGAGAAAAAAGAAAAAACTGAGTGGCACCGTATAGTTGTATTTAACGAGGGTCTAGTTAATGTTGTTCAACAGTATCTTAAGAAAGGTGCTCAAATTTATGTTGAGGGTCAAATAACCACAAGAAAATGGAAAGATGAACAATCAGGTCAGGATAAATATTCTACTGAAGTTGTTATTCAAGGATATAATTCTTCATTAACAATGCTAGGTGGTGGTAATGGGGGTGGCATTCAAAATGATCCTAATCCACAAAATAATATAGAAGACTCTTCGCAAATATCTAACGAGATGGATGATGAAATTCCCTTTTAGTTTATATGCAAAAATCTGAAGAGATAAAAGATAACAATATTAAACTAATCTCTATGCATGATGAGATGAGCTCATCATATCTTTCGTATGCAATGAGTGTAATAGTAAGTCGTGCTCTACCAGATATAAGAGATGGACTTAAACCTGTTCACCGTAGAATTTTATATGCGATGTACAAAGGTGGATATGATTGGTCAAAACAGTTTAGAAAATCGGCCAGAATAGTTGGAGATGTTATTGGTAAGTACCATCCTCATGGAGATCAATCTGTTTATGACGCTCTAGTTAGAATGGTACAAGATTTTTCAATGAGCTTACCACTTGTTCAGGGTCAAGGAAACTTTGGTTCTATAGATGGCGATCCAGCTGCAGCTATGAGATATACGGAGACCCGTTTATCAAAAGTTTCACAATTTTTAATTGATGATATTGAGAAAAATACCATTTCTTTTAAAAGCAATTACGATGAAACGGAAAAAGAGCCAAGTGTTTTACCTGCGCAATTTCCTAATTTATTAGTAAATGGTGCTGGAGGTATTGCAGTAGGGATGGCTACAAGTATTCCTCCACATAATTTAGGTGAAATAATAGATGGAACTTTGGCACTTATAAGTGACAAAGATATTAAAATAAAAGAATTAATGAAACATATACCTGGTCCAGATTTTCCTACTGGTGGTGTAATCATAGGAAAAGATATTATTAAACAGGGTTATAATAACGGTAGAGGTTCTTTTAAAATTAGAGGTGAAGTATCAATAGAACAACAAAAAAATGGAAGAGAAAGACTAGTTATCACTTCAATTCCCTATCAAGTAAATAAATCAGTTTTAAATGAAAGAATTGCTCAACTTGTTAGAGAAAAAAAAATTGAGGGAATAAAAGATATTAGGGACGAGTCTAACAGGGAAGGGATAAGAGTTGCAATTGATTTAAGAAATGGTGTTGAGCCAGAAACAATTAAAAGACAACTTTATAAAAATACTCAAATTGAGAGCTCTTTTGGATTTAATACTCTAGCTATAGTTGATGGAAAACCTAAAACCTGTACACTCAAAGATTTCCTATCAAATTTTCTCTCTTTCAGAGAAGATGTTGTAACTAAAAAAACTAAATTTGATTTACAAAAGGCAGAGGAGCGAGCTCACATCTTAATTGGTTTATCAGTCTCTGTGGAAAATTTAGATAAAATTATTAAAATAATCAGATCTTCAAAAACACCTGACGATGCAAAAGGATCTATATTAAAAACTAAGTGGAAAATTAATAAATCACAAAAATTAATTTCATTAGTTGAAGGTAAAAAAGGTAAAAATCTATATTCACTATCTGAACCACAAGTTCTAGCTATTTTAGAGTTAAGACTTCAAAAATTAACAGCACTTGGGATAAATGAGATTGAAGTTGAAATTAAAAAACTAGCTGAGTTAATTGCTAAATTTAAAAAAATCATATCTTCAAAAAAAGAGTTATTAAAAGTTATTAGTGAAGAACTTAAAAATATCAAAGAAAAATATGCTGTACCAAGAAGAACTAAAATTATTGATGCAGTTTTAAATTATGATATTGAGGAAACTATTCAAAAACAATCTGTAATCATTACAGTTACACTACAAGGTTATATTAAAAGAGGATCTTTAGATGGTGTTAAAAAGCAAAAAAGAGGTGGTAAAGGTAAATCTGGAATTACAACGAGGGATCAAGATTCCGTTATACAAACATTATCTGTAAATACGCATACCTCTGTTTTATTTTTTTCAACAGAAGGATTGGTTTATAAAGTAAAAGCTTGGAAAATACCTGAAGGATCATCATCATCAAAAGGGAAATCTTTGTTTAATATTTTACCTTTAAAGAGTCATCAGGCAATAAGTTCAATTATGCCAATGCCAGAAAACGAAACTGATTCTAAAAATTATCAAATAATTTTTGCTACAGCCTTAGGAAAAGTTAGAAAAAATAGTTTAGATGATTTTTCATTGATTAATGCATCGGGAAAAATTGCAATGAAATTAGACAATAACGATAAGATAGTAGGAGTTAAAATTTGTAAAGATGATCAAGATGTAATTTTAAGTACAAAATTTGGTAAATGTATAAGATTTGAGGCAAAAAAATTGAGAGTTTTTAAAGGAAGATCATCAAAAGGTATTAAGGGAATTGAATTAGCACCAAATGATCAAATAGTTTCCTTATCAGTTATAGATAGTGACAAAATTAAGAAAAATGGAAAAAAATCTAAAGATGAAAAGTCTGAGTTAAATGCCAAAGAAAAGTTCGTCTTATCCATAAGTGAAAATGGATTTGGTAAAAAAACCTCTCATTTTGACTACAGAGTTACAAACCGTGGTGGCAAAGGTATAATTGGAATTATAAATTCTCCAAGGAATGGAAATATTACATCTTCTTTTCCTGTTAACGAAGGAGACGAAATTTTAATTTCAACTAATAAAGGTAGAGTTATAAGAGTTGCCGTTAAAGAAATAAGAACTGCGGGAAGAAATACCCAAGGCGTTAGAATTATTAAATTATCTGGTGAAGAAAAAGTTGTATCTGCAATTAAAATAGAAGATAACTTGATTTAATTTAATGAGTAAAATAGCTATATATCCTGGCACATTTGATCCAATAACATATGGGCACATAGATGTAATAAAAAAAGCATTGGAACTATTTGGCAAGATTGTTGTTGGTGTATCAGATGTTAGTAGTAAAAATTATTTATTTAGCTCAGAAGAGAGAATAGAAATTGTCAACAAAGCTTTATTTAAGGATCTAAAACTTAATAAAAAAAAAATTATAGTAGTACCTTTTAGCTCATTAACGACTGATTTATGTAAAAAATATAAATCAAATATTATACTTAGAGGTTTAAGAGCCGTATCTGATTTTGAATATGAATTTCAATTAGCTGGAATGAACAGAAAATTAAATCAGAATATAGAAACTATTTTTTTAATGTCAGACGTTGAAAATCAAATTATCTCGTCCAGATTCGTCAAAGAGATTGTAAAATTAAATGGTGATATTAAAAAATTTACTACCAAAAGTACTATTAAATCTTTAAAAGAAAAATATGAATAGAATTTTAATAAGCTTATTTATTTTATTTTTTTTTATTACTAATCAATCAATAGCTGAGGAGAATATAATGATTTTAAAGTTAAAAGATGGGGATGTAAAAATTGAGTTATTTGAAGATGTGGCACCAAATCATGTAAAGAGAATTAAGGAATTAGCAAATGATGGAAAATACGATAACGTTGTTTTCCATAGAGTAATTGATGGCTTTATGGCTCAGACTGGTGATGTAAAATTTGGTAATTCAGAATCAAAGGATTTTGATTTAAGAAGAGCGGGAATGGGTGGATCTGACCTACCAGATTTGAAACAAGAATTTAGTAGCTTACCACATGATAGAGGCACTTTATCGATGGCAAGATCCTCAGATCCAAATAGTGCGAATAGTCAGTTTTTTATATGTTTTAAACCAGCACCTTTTCTAGACAGACAATACACTGTTTTTGGTAAAGTAATAGAAGGAATGGATTTAGTGGATAAAATTAAAAGAGGTGATGAAAGTAATAACGGATCTGTAACAGAGCCTGATAAGATCATAAGCTTTAAATCACAATAATCTATTGAATGGCATTAAAAAATTTTGCCTTTAAAGTTTTAAAGAAAGATAAACATGCTAGATCAGGTATCATAGAAACGCATCGAGGAAATATAAATACACCAGCCTTTATGCCTGTTGGCACACAAGCTACTGTAAAAGCATGTACAATTGATGATATAAAAAAAACAGGTTCTCAAGTAATTTTATCTAACACTTATCACCTAATGATAAGACCTGGTGTAGAACGAATTCAATCCGCGGGTGGTTTACATGAATTTATGAACTGTGATTTACCAATTTTAACAGACTCTGGTGGTTTTCAAGTAATGTCTCTCTCAAAACTAAATAAAATTGATCGTGAAAAAGGTGCCATCTTTAATTCACATGTGGATGGTAAAAAATTTTATTTAAGCCCCGAAGAAAGTATAAGAATTCAATTAGGTTTAAATTCAGATATAGTTATGATTATGGATGAGTGTCCAAAAAATACAAATGATTATCATTTAATAAAAAAATCTATGGATCTTTCTTTATATTGGGCAGAAAGATCAAAAAAGTCATTTGGTAAAAATCCTCACAAGGCATTATTTGGTATTGTTCAAGGAGGATTGTTTAAAGATTTAAGAATTAAGTCTTTAAATGAATTAATTAATATAGATTTTGATGGTTATGCCTTAGGAGGACTTGCTGTTGGGGAAACTCAAGCCGAGATGTTTAAGGTTTTAGACGATGTAAAAGAATTTTTACCTGAAGATAAACCTCACTATTTAATGGGTGTAGGTACACCATCCGATATTCTTGGTGCTGTTAAACGTGGTATTGATATGTTTGATTGTGTTTTACCAACCAGATCTGGAAGAACTGGCCTTGCCTTCACTTGGGACGGAAGAATAAATATTAAAAATAATAAATACCAGAACGATAATACACCACTTGATTCCAATTGTGATAATTTAAGTTTGAATAAATATTCTAAAAATTACTTAAACCATCTTTTTAATACAAATGAAATACTAGCATCAATGTTATTAACACTTCATAATATCAATTTTTATCAAGAATTAATGTTTAATATCAGAGACAATATTGAGGCAGGTACATTTGATAAATTTCATGATAAATACATTGATAAGTTGTAGCAGCTTTCTGATATATGCTTAAATTGACATTTGAAAAAATAAAATAAATCTATATATAACAATTATTCAGTTTGAATAAATTGTGGGCCCTTAGCTCAGTTGGTAGAGCAATTCCCTTTTAAGGAATGGGTCGATGGTTCGAGTCCATCAGGGCTCACCAAAATTCGACTAAACTGACTTAATAGGTGGATAATCTAATATCACTTCGTTGATTTTTTTATTTAAATCTTTAATTCTATTATCAGACGATGGATGAGTACTCATAAATTCAGGAGGTTCCTTTCCTTTATTAAGTTTTTTCATTCTTTCCCAAATTTTTACTGTTTCTCGTATATCGTAACCAGATAGAGATGAAAAAATCATACCTAAATAGTCTGCTTCACTTTCTTGTTTTCTATTAAATGGATTTAAAATTCCCAATTGAGCTAATAAACCAACAGTGTTCATGCCAGTCGTTCTGTTGATATCTGAAAGTACTCCACCAGAGGCAATATCAATTATTCTTGTTCCTACATTTAATAAAGTTCCTCTGCTAGCTCTTTCAACTGAATGTTTTGCAACAGCATGGGCAATTTCATGACCCATAACAGCAGCTAAACCATCTGTATTTTTTGTTGCTTCAAGAATGCCCGTGTATACAGCAATTTTTCCACCAGGCATACACCACGCGTTTCTGACCTTTTTTTTATCTATTAAAATATATTCCCAATCAAAATTGGCAGTAGGATCATTTAAACCTTCTTTATTAAAATATTCAGATATAGAATTTTCCATTTTTCTTCCAATCTGTTTAATTTCATTAAGAGTTTTCTTATCGTTACTCATTTTTTCTTTTTCTTTAATTTTTTCATAGATTTGAGCTGCTTGGGCATTAAGTCTAGCTTCAGAAACTATTTTTAATTGTTTTCTCTCAGTAATCGGAGCTGTAGTACATGACGGTAATAAATATCCACAACAACCACAACCAATATAGGATAAAAATTTTCTTCTATTCATAAGTGTGTAAAATTGATAATACTAAAATATTATGAATCTTAATAATAAAATTTTAATTGTTTTGTTTATCATTGCAATTATTTTTGTTATTTACGCAAGTTATAATTAGAAATATGGCTAAAAAAAATTCAAAAAAATCAATATCTCTTACATTAAGAAATTATTTTATAACTGGTGTAGTTGTTCTAATACCAATTGGATTTACATTATATCTTAGTAAAATTCTAATAGGTATATCCTCAAACTTAATACCATCGAATATTAATCCAAATAGTTATTTGCCTTTTAATATACCAGGTGTTGAAATTTTAATTTCAATTATATTTATTACTTTTGTTGGTGGGTTGTCACTTTCTTTTTTTGGAAGAAGAATTTTAAAATTAATTGACGATCTGTTCAAAAGAATTCCTTTTTTAAGAACTGTTTATTCAGCAATAGTTCAAATGACCGAAACATTTTCTAAGAAAGATGACAGTCAAAAAAGTGTAGTGTTAATCGAATATCCAAGAAAAGGAGTTTGGGCTGTTGGTTTTGCAACTAAAGAAAATACTGGTGAGATGGCTCAAAAAACTAATAAAAAACTTATTAATGTTTTTGTTCCTACAACACCAAATCCAACAAGTGGTTTTTTACTTATGTTTCCACTTGAAGATGTTATCTATTTAAACATGTCATTTGAAGAAGCCTCTAAATTTATAGTTTCTGCTGGAACCTCTACAAAATCTTAAGCAATATCGTTGATAACATCTGCTCTATCATAAAGTTTTATTAGCGGTTTAAATTTTTTAATATCTTCATTGGAATTTTCTATTCTTTTAATTTCTTTTTCAGCAAGTAAAAAAAGATCACTATTATGAATAGGGTCGGCTAATTTAAAATTCTTAATACCACTCTGTTTGAAACCAAGTATGTCACCAAAACCTCTAATTCTCATGTCTTCTTCAGATATTAAAAAACCATCATTACTTTGCTTTAATATATTAATTCTTTTTTTAGCATTTTCGGATAAATTTGATTTAAACATTAATATACAGGTTGAATCTTTATCTCCTCGACCGACACGACCTCTTAGTTGGTGAAGCTGAGACAAACCAAACTTGTTTGCATTTTCAATAATTATTACATTTGCATTTGGAAAATCAATTCCGACCTCAATAATAGTTGTTGAAACTAGAATTTGGAATTTATTTTTTTGAAAATTATTTAATATTTTCTCCTTTTCATCTATTTCAGTTTTTCCATGTAATAATAAAACTTTATTGGGAAATAATTTCTTTAGAAATTCAAATTTATTGATTGCAGATGTATGATCTAATTTCTTAGACTCTTCTATAAGTGGACATACCCAAAAGACCTGGTTACCTGAATCTATCTCTTTTTTGATAAATTTCAGAACATCATCTATTTTGTTTTCCAATTTACTATATGTTTTAATTGACTTTCTAGATTTAGGTTTTTCTTTTATTATTGATAAATCCATATCACCGTACATTGTCATGGTTAAAGTTCTTGGTATTGGCGTAGCAGTCATTAATAAAACGTCACAGTCATCACCACCTTTATCAGATAGTTTTTTTCTTTGATTAACCCCAAACTTATGTTGTTCATCAATAACAATTAATCCAAGTTTTTTATAGGTAACTTTTTTTTGAAATATTGCATGAGTACCAAAAATAATATCTATTTTGTTTTTTTTTAATTTATCTAGAATTATTTTTTTATGTTTGTAATCAGATTTTCCTGATATCAACTCTATCTTTTTGTTATTAGGAAAAATTTCTTTCGCTAAATTATAATGTTGACGTGCCAATATTTCAGTAGGAGCCATAAAAGCAACTTGATAGCCAGAGTTTATGGTATTGTATGCTGTTAAAAGTGCTATAATTGTTTTCCCACTTCCAACATCACCTTGTAAAAGTCGAAACATTTTTGTGGATGTACTTAAATCTCTATTAATTTGTTCAAGGGAATTTAATTGATCATTCGTAAGAGTAAAACTTAATTTATTTATTAAATCATTTTGTAAATTAAAATCAATTTTTTTTCTTTTCTTTTTAATTTTTTTTATTTTTTTTCTTATTTCGGAATTTACTAAAAAAGTTGAAAATATTTCATCATAAGCTAGTCTTTGATAAAAGTTATCTTTATATTTCCCTATATTTTCTGGTTTATGAAGTTCTACAATGGAATTATTCCAACTTAAATTTCCAAATTTCTTTATAATTTCTTTAGAATGCCACTCATCTAATACGGGCAATTTATTAATAATTTGATTAATAATTTTATTATAAACTTTTTCTGATATCCCTTCTGTTAAAGAATACTGATTATGTATTTGTTTTACTAGAGATGAGTCCTCAGATATATATTTTGGGTTTGTTAATTGATATTTGTTTTTAAAATAACTTATTTTGCCATTTATGGTTATTTCTTTACCTAGAGGAAGAATTTTTTTTACATATCCCTCATAACTATTAAAAAAAACACAGTCTAAATTTCCAGTATCGTCTGCACAAATAACTCTATTGGGTAAGTTCCTTACCCTAGGAAATAGGTATTTTTGAGGTGTAACCGTGACGGTTTGACTCTCACCAATTTTTAGATCTTTTATTTTTGATGACATTCTTCTATCAGTGTAAGATTTTGGAAGCTTCCATAAAAGATCAAATAAATTATTAATATTTTTCTTTTTAAGTAGTTTTGTTGTTTTAACTCCAACACCTTTTAATGCTGTTAAATCTGATAATAAATATTTATAATTACTTTTAATATTCATATTAAATTAATATATTCTAATAATGACTATCGACATAGATGAATTAAAAAAAAAAATTATTTACAGATCTAATTACCGCGGCACAAAAGAGATGGACAAACTTTTAAGTACATTTACCAAAAAAAATATTAATAATTTAGACAATGAAGACTTAATTGATTTAGAAAAATTACTAAATATAGATGACACAAATTTATACAACTTCTACACAGGAGCTGAGACAGATTTTGAAATAGAGAATAATAAAGTAAATTTACTATTTAAAAATTTTAAATATTAAATAATGGCGGAGAGACTGGGATTCGAACCCAGGAAAGAGTTGCCCCTTTGCCGGTTTTCAAGACCGGTGCTTTCAACCGCTCAGCCATCTCTCCGTTCGCAAGGTTTTATAATTATAATTATTTAATTCAACCTTAAAATAGTCTATTAAATCCAATAACGACTAATTCCATTAAATCTTATGAGCAAAGAATTCAATAAGGGGTTACTACTAGCTGGTTCAGGCTCGTTTTGGTGGGGTTTTATTGGTGTTATTTATTTTAAATCTATTACTTATATTGGTCACATAGAACTTGTTGTTCATAGATGTATTTGGTCGACTGTCACATTAATAATAACTACATTTTTTTTTTCTAAATGGCATATTTTTTTTGAAATTTTAAAAAGTAAAAAAAAATTAATTTATCTTTTTTTTTCAGGTGGTTTAATCTTTATCAATTGGGCAGCATGGATTTATGCTATTGCCACAAATAGAATAATTGATGCAAGTTTTGGTTATTTTATAATGCCAATCCTTAGTGTCATGTTAGGATATATTTTTTTTAAGGAGGTTCTTAACAAGAAAAGAATTTTTTCGATTATTTTAGTAATAGTCTCCATACTTTACTTAATTATTATGAGTTACAAATCTTTACCATGGCTTGGTTTGGTCGTAGCATTTAGTTGGGGGTTTTACAATTTATTAAGAAAAAAAATTAATGTTGATACGGATATTGGATTATTAATAGAGAGCTTATTTATATTACCATTTGCTGTTGCAGCATTTTATTTGATTTCCATTAATGGATTTAATGATTTTAAAATTGAAGATCCTTCCATGATGTTACTAATTTTTTTGGCAGGACCAATGACAGTTATTCCACTATTTTTATATGTTAGAGGGGTTGAGTTATGTGGACTTGGCCCAACTGGAATGATTTTTTATATAACTCCAACTTTGCAATTTTTACTTGGTTTCTTTTACTATGATGAAGTTTTTTCATTAAATAAATTAGTTAGTTTTATTTTTATTTGGATTGCTGTAATTGTATATTTGAAAGATTTACATGAAAATAATTAAATACTTATTAATTATCTTATTTACATTAAATTTTAATGTTTATGCTGACACAAATATTGAATTTGAAAATTGGAAAAAAAATTTTAAAAAAATAGCGCTTAAAAATAATATTTCTGAAAAAACTTTTGATAAAGTCATGTCTAATACTAAATTCCTTCCTAATGTTATTAAATACGACCGTTTTCAACCAGAATTTTATGAAGATACAAAGACTTATATTTCAAAGAGAACTTCTGAAAAGAAAGTTTCTAAAGGGTTGTCTTTTTATAAACAAAACTCAAATCTGGTAAAATCAGTAGAAAAAAAATTTAATATTGAACAAGAATTACTCTTATCATTAATGGGTATCGAAACAAATTTTGGAACTTATGTAGGAAAAATGGATATACTATCATCACTTGCAACGCTAAGTTTTGATCAAAGACGATCTGATTTTTTTACAAATGAATTGTTAATACTTTTAAAACTTATTGAAAAACAACAAATTAATTATGAAACTCTTTTTGGATCCTGGGCAGGTGCATTTGGTTTTTTTCAATTTATGCCTTCAACTATGAAAAACTATGCAATAGATTATGATAATAATGGATCTATTGATTTAAAAAATAATAAAGAT
Organism: uncultured Pelagibacteraceae bacterium; assembly: GCA_902604525.1. Taxonomy (GTDB): domain Bacteria; phylum Pseudomonadota; class Alphaproteobacteria; order Pelagibacterales; family Pelagibacteraceae; genus Pelagibacter. The sequence goes on from CACKYY010000004.1 coordinate 64,226, forward strand.
GCATATGCATCAGCAGGCAATTATTTAAACCAAATTGGTTGGAAAGCTGGTCAACCTTGTTTTTTAAGAGTCAATTTATCCAATGATATCCCTTTAAAATATTTAAATGTTTCAGCTAAGAAACTTCACAGCAAACAAAAATTAAAATTGTATAGTAAATTTATTAAAAATATAAATGAAATAGACAACAAATATCAAAATCTTCAAGTAGCAATAATTACACCTGATAAAGATATAATACCTGGTGCTGACACATTAAATCCAGCCTTTATTGTTTTTGATAATTATGAAATTATACTTCAATGGAACAGATCATTAAGATTTGCTTTAGCTGTTTGTACTTTAAAAGATAAATTTAAAAATGAACTTCAATAAATTTTTAACTATATTATTAATTTTATTTTTAACAGCATGCCAACAATATGATTATGATAAAAAAAAAGCAAATTACTCTAATTATATAAAATATAGTAATTCAGGTTTTACGTTAATTTATGATGAACAACATAAAGAAGATAATAAAATATCAAAAAAAATTGATAATAGAGCTTTAGTTATTTTTCATAAAAAAATTAAAAAAAATTCATTTGTTAAAATTACTAATCCTGTAAATGATAAATCAATCATTGCTAAAGTTATTTCAAATAATGTTCAATTTTCAGATTTTTATAATTCAGTAATAACAAAAAGAATTGCTAATGAATTATCTATTGATTTTAGTGAGCCTTATATTGATCTTGTTCTTATATCTGAAAACTCTACATTTATTGCTAAAAAAGCAAAAACATTCGATGAAGAAAAAAATGTAGCCGAAAAAGCACCTGTTGATGGAATTAAAATTGATAATATAGGAGAAGACTTAAATAAAAAAAATCAAGTAAAGAAACATGAATTTTTATATTCAATTAAGATTGCTGATTTTTATTATAAGGACTCAGCAGAGAATATGATCTTAAGAATTAAAAAAGAGACAAATTTGAAAAATCCATTAATAAAAAAATTATCACAGACCAAATATAGGGTATTATTAGGTCCATTTAATGATATAAAAAAACTTGAAAAATCATTTGATGAAATAAAATTATTAGAATTTGAAAACCTGGAAATATTAAAAGATGCTTAAGAAATTAATAATTTATATTTTTCTCAGCTTATTTATTCATTCATTTTCCTATGCAAATTTTGATGTAAAAGCAAGAACTGCAATACTTCAAGATTACTATTCTGGAGAAATTTTATTTGAAAAAGAACCTGATAGATCGATTTATCCTGCTTCAATGACTAAAATTATGACTTCAATAATTGCTTTTGATTTAATCAAATCAGGTGATTTAAGTTTAGATGAAAAATTTATTATTTCTGAAAAGGCTTGGAGATTATCTACTTCGGGTTATTCTTCTATGTTTATTATGGTAGGAGACCAAGTTTCTGTAGAAAATTTACTTAAAGGTATAATTATTGCATCAGGAAATGATGCGTGCATAGCTTTAGCAGAGGGTATTGCTGGTACAGAGGAAGAATTTGCTTTGTTAATGACTGCTAAAGCAAGAGAAATTGGCATGGAAAATACAAATTTTACAAATTCTTCAGGTATTAATGATCCTGACAACTATTCTACTGTCAGAGATATAATGATTATGTCTAGATATTTAATTGAAAAACACCCTAAGTTTTACAAGATGTTTGCTGAAAAAGAATTCACATGGAATCGTACTGGTGGTGATCCAATTACCCAAGGCAATAGAAATCCTTTACTTTATAAAAATCTTGGTGCAGATGGAATTAAAACAGGTTATCTCGCCGTAGAAAAATACTCTTTAGCATCTTCTTTAGAAAGAAATGGTAGAAGATTGATAGCTGTAGGCAGTGGTTTTAATACAAAAAATTCAAGATCCAAAGAAAGTACCAAACTTTTAACATATGGATTAACTAATTATGACTTAGTTAGAATAGCTAAATCTAATGAACCTTTTCAAAAAATAAATGTCTGGCTTGGTAAACAAGACTCAGTTGAAGCTTATACAGAACAAGATATTTATAAAACTATTAAAAAAGCTAAAAAAAAATTACTAAAAGTTACTGTTAAATATGAGGGACCTGTAGAGGCTCCGATTAAAAAAAATCAAAAAATTGCTATATTAAGAGTAGTTTACGATCAAGAATTAGTTGGCGAATATGACCTATTATCATCGAAAGAGGTTAAAAAAGTAAACTTTATATCCAGATTAATTAAATCAATTAACTATTTAATCTGGGGTGATGTCTAAAAAACCTATTATTGTTTTTGAGGGAATTGAAGGTAGTGGAAAAAGCTATCATTTAGCTTCTGTTGCAAGATATTTAAAACAAAAAAAAATAAATTTTATTAAAATAAGAGAGCCAGGTGGAAGTCTTAATTCAGAAAAAATTAGAAGGCTAATGCTAAATAATAAATCAAGTTTTAATAAAGTTACAGATTTATTGTTATTTTTGTCATCAAGAAGTGAAAATATAAGTTTAATTAAAAAAAATTATAATAAAAAAATTATTCTTATTGATAGATTTATTGATTCTACCATTGCATACCAGCATTACGGCATGGGTGTAAATTTAAAGTTAATTAATATGTTAAATAAGTATTTACTTAAAAATATAAAAATAAATTTTACATTTTTAAATACTGTAAATAACAAAAACTTATTTTTAAGACTAAAAAAAAGAAAATCACTTAATAGGTACGACAAATTTAATTCAGAATTTTATAACAAGGTTCAGAAAGGATTTATTAAATTAGCTAACTCAAAAAAAAGATCATATATGATAATTAATTCAAATTTAGAAATTAAAAATAATAAGAAGTTAATTTTAAATAAAATAAATAAATTAATCTAATGTATAAAGAATCACAATCACAACAAAGTTTATTTGAACATCAAGAAATTTTTGATATATTAAAAAAACTTCAACTAAAAAAAAAGCTACCTAATAAAATAATTTTATCGGGTGAGAAGGGAATAGGTAAATGTACTTTAGCCTATCATTTAATTAATTATATTTTATCTGAAAATGAGGAATTTAATTATGATACAAAAAATTGTAAAATTAATAGTGAAAATAAGTCTTTTAAATTAGTCCTAAATAAATGTAATCCAAATTTTAATCTTATTGATGTTGAGGAAGGTAAGAAAAATATTGATATTAATCAAATTAGGAATTTAATTTCTAATTTAAATAAATCATCTTTTAACTCAATACCTAGGTTTGTTTTGATTGATAATGTTAATTTACTTAATTTGAATTCTGTAAACGCGTTATTAAAAGTAATTGAAGAACCAAATAATAATATTCACTTTATATTAATAAATAGTAATACACGTGTTCTTCCGACTTTAAAATCAAGATGTATAAATTTTAAGATTTCTATTTCTAAAAATGAAGTAATTAAGATAACTAATAAGATTATTGGTAAAGATATTTACGACTTATTAAATGAGGAATTTATTAATTATTATGTAACACCTGAACAGCTATTAAAAATCTTAATAATTTCAGAAGAACTTAAAATTGATATAAAAAATTTGTCATTAAAAAACTTTCTATCGTTGATAATCAAAAATAAACTATATAAAAAAAATGATACTTTAAATGAATTGATGTACTCTTTTATTGAAATTTATTTTAGAAAAAATATTACTATAAAAAATATTGAAGTATTAAACTTTTATAAAACTTTTTTAAAAAAAATAACTAATACTAAAATTTATAATTTAGATGAGGAATCTCTTTTTATGGAATTTGAGGATCGAATTTTAAATGGGTAAAAATTTTTATATTACAACTCCAATATATTATCCTTCAGCAAGACCCCACATGGGACATGCATATTCAAGTATAATTGCTGATTTTTTTTCACGATTTAAAACTATAGATGGATACGAAGTTTGTTTTTTAACTGGCACTGATGAACATGGACTTAAAATTCAAAGATCGGCTGAGAAAGAAGGTTTAGATCCTCTTAAATTTTGTGATCAAATTAGTAAAACATTTAGAGATTTATCTAAAACTCTAAATTTAACTAATACAGATTTTATACGTACTACTGAGGACAGACACAAAAAAACAGTTCAGCATTTATGGAAAGAGCTTGAAAAAAATGATGATATTTATCTTTCTAATTATTCTGGATGGTATTCTGTTTCAGATGAAGCGTTTTATAATGAAGATGAAATAGAAGAAATAGATGGTAAAAAAATTTCAATTAGTTCTAAGTCAACCGTAGAATGGATAGAGGAGGAGTCTTATTTTTTTAGACTCTCTAAATGGGAAAAGCCTTTATTAGATTTTTATGAAAATAACCCTAATTTTATATCACCTGAATCAAGAAAAAATGAAGTAATAAGTTTTGTTAAAAGTGGACTTAAAGATCTTTCAGTAAGTAGAAAAACTTTTTCATGGGGTATTCAGGTTCCAGGAAATGAAAATCATGTTATTTACGTTTGGCTTGATGCCTTAACTAACTATATAAGTGCTTTAAACTATCCCAATAAAGAAGATGAGTTATTTAAAAAATTTTGGCCTGCTTCAGTACATTTAATTGGTAAAGATATATTAAGATTTCACGCTGTATATTGGCCAGCTTTTTTATTAGCTGCTAAAATAGAACTACCAAAAAAAGTTTATGGTCACGGATGGATACTGTCTGGTGATGAGAAAATGTCTAAATCAAAAGGTAATATTTTAGATCCTTTACAAATTATTGATGAATATGGTTTAGATCCTTTAAGATATTATTTGATTAAAGAAGTCTCCTTTGGGAACGATGGTAATATATCTCAGGATAAATTGGAGGATTGTATAAATAGTGACTTAGCAAATAATTATGGCAATTTATGTCAACGTGTTACTGCATTTGCTATAAAAAATTGTGATGGAAAAATACCAGAAAAAATTAAATTTGAGGATGATGATTTAAATATCTTAAATAAATTTAAAGATAATTTAGAAAATATAAGATCTAAGATAGATCAACAAAACTTAAATTTTTATATCGATTATATAGTTAGCTCACTCTTTGAGGCCAATAAATATTTTAATGATCAAGAACCTTGGAAAAAGAAGGATGATATTACTAGATTGAATACTATCGTTTTTACTTCTTTAGAAATTATTAGAAAAATAAGTTTTTTACTCTATCCAATAATCCCAGGATCAGTATTAAAGGCTTTAAAAATATTCAATCTTGGTGAAAATGACATTAAATTAGAAGACATATCTAAAAATGAATTTTTAATTAAGGGAAATAGTATAAATAAAATAGATATACTTTTTAAAAAAATAGAAAAAGATAATGATTGATTCACACTGTCATCTTGATCATGAACCATTGATAAGCGATCTTAGTAACGTAATACAAAGATCAAAAGATGTTGGCATTAAAAAATTGCTAACCATATCTACATCAATAGATAGTTTTTCTAAAATTAAACAATTGATCCATGAAGACGACATTATTTACGGTACAGTTGGTATTCATCCACACGAAAGTGACAAAAATGTTTTAACTTCTTCTGAATTAGTTCATAACTTTAAAGAAAATGAAAAAATTATTGGTATAGGCGAAACTGGATTAGATTTTTATTATAATAATAGTGATCGTGAGAAACAAATCTCGAGTTTTAAAGAACACATAGAAGCTTCAATTCAGACAAAGTCACCATTAATTGTTCATTCAAGAAATGCAGAAGATGAAACATATGAAATACTTAATTCATATAAAAATAATGACCTTAAAATTTTGATGCATTGTTTTACAGGATCTAAAGAATTTTCCAAAAAACTTTTATTATTGAACTCATATTTTTCAGCAAGTGGTATTATTACCTTTAAAAACTCTTTAGATTTACAAGATACCTTTAAGTACTTACCACTAGAAAAAGTATTGATTGAAACTGACAGTCCATTTTTAGCTCCTGTACCTTATAGAGGTAAAAAAAATGAACCATCATTTATTGATTATACAGCCCTTAAACTTGCGGAAATTAAAGAAATACCAAAGTCAAAACTCATTGAAATAACAACAAATAATTTTAATCAACTGTTCTTTAACTAATAGTTATGAAATTTATTATATTAGGGTGCGGTAGTTCAATGGGTGTACCAAGACCAGATGGTTTTTATGGTAATTGTGATCCAAATAATAAAAGAAACTATAGAACAAGATGTTCAGCATTGTTTCAAACTTCAGATGAAAATATTTTGATAGATACTTCACCAGACCTTAGACAGCAACTATTAAGACATAAAATTAAAAAGATAAATAAAGTGCTTTATTCACATATGCACGGTGATCAAACCCATGGTATTAATGATTTAAGATCTTTCTTTATCAATAGTAGAAAACCTATTGACGTTTATGCTGATAAATTTACTTCAAATTATCTTGTGAAAACTTTTTCTTATATTTTTAAAAGCTATACGAAAGAATATCCTGCAACATTAAAATTAAATAAATTAAAAAATAATTTCTTTACATCCAATAAAAACAGAAAAGTAAAAATTAAATCTGTTGAAGTAGAACACGGTAGAGTTAAATCAAATTGTTTTATAATAGATAGGAAATTAGCCTATATAAGTGATGTAAGTAAAATATATAATAAAGACTATAAATATTTCAAAAATCTAAGATATTTAGTAATCGACTGCTTATGGTATAATTTTCACCCATCTCACTTTAATCTAGAAAATTCTTTATCAATGATTAAAAAATTCAAGCCTAAAAATGCTATACTAACAAATTTATCACCCGTACTAGATTACAAAGTTTTAAAAAAACTTTTACCTAAAAATGTAATCCCAGCGCATGATGGTTTAACAATAAAATTATAGTATTTCTTCAATTTTTTTTATTAATTTACTAGACATGGGTTTAGTAAACGATGCGAAAGTGTCTTCAATTTTGCCCTCTTTGTTAATCAATATTTTATAAAAATTCCATTTTGGAACTGCTGATTTTCCATAGTTTTTTTTTGCCCATTTAAATATTTCATGTGCATTATCACCTTTAACTTCAGAAATAGTGGATAAAGGAAAGTTTATATTGAAATTCACTTCACAAAATTTTTTTACTTCGTCATTATCTTTTTTTTCTTGATTAAATGTATTTGAAGGTATGCCTAAAACTACTAAGCCTTTTGATTTATAATTATCCCATAGTTCTTGTAATTCTTCATACTGACTAGTAAATCCACAATAACTTGCAGTATTAACTAATAAAACTGCTTTATTTTTATATTCTTTAAAATTTATCATTTCTCCAGTTATGCTTTCTATGTTTAAATCATAAAAAGTTTTTTCATACTCGGCTTTAACTGAATTGTTAAAAAAAAACATAATTATTAATATACCACTAAAAAATATTTTCTTCATGTATTGTAATTACTTTTTAGGTTTATTAGGCGTAAGGAGTATTAAAAAATATCCAAATAAAGTAGACAATAATGACCCGGTTAACACGCCGATTTTAACTCCATCCATATACTGCATGTTTTCTGCAAAAGCTAAATTTCCGACAAATAGACTCATAGTAAAGCCTATACCAGTAAGTACACCGACTCCATAAAAATTGTACCAGCTTGTATCATTAGGCATTTGCGCTATCTTTGTTTTAATAGAGACGTAAGAGAAAATAAAGACACCAAGTTGCTTACCAACGAATAATCCTAATAAAATTCCTAATGGCACTTTGTTTAACAAGGATCCAAAAGTTAAACCTTCAAGAGACACACCTGCATTAGCAAACGCAAATAAAGGCATTATGCCAAAAGCAACATAAGGACTGATGGCATGTTCAATTTTAATTAATAATGAAAAATCTTTTTCTTTTTTCCTATGAGGTATTGTCATAGCTAGTAGAACACCAGCAATGGTTGCATGTACACCTGAGTTATGAGTAAAATCCCAAAGAAACAGTCCGACAATCAAATAGGGTAAAAATTTCTTAATTTTAAATTTGTTAATCAATAATAAAATTATAAATGCAGCCAGCATTAAGAGTAAATATTTAATACTTAAGTCTCCTGAGTAAAAAAGTGCAATAATAACTATCGCTCCTAGGTCATCTATTATAGCAAGAGCAGTCAAAAAAACTTTTAAAGATAACGGTACTCTTTTTCCAAGTAGTGATAAAACACCTAACGAGAAAGCTATGTCTGTAGCTGAAGGTATTGCCCATCCCTTCAAAGTTTCACTGTCACCAAAATTTATAAAAACATAAAATAATGCAGGTACTAACATTCCACCTACTGCTGCAATTATTGGAAGTAAGGCTTGTTTTATATTTGAAAGTTCACCCTGTAAAAATTCTCTTTTAATCTCAAGGGTTACAAAGAAGAAAAATACTGCCATTAAAGCGTCATTTATCCAATGAATTACAGATAATTTTAATCCAAAATTATTTATACCTATAAATAGATATTTGTTTAAAGTTGAGAAATATAAATCAGCTAAATTTGAATTACTTATAAATAAAGCAATAATGGCAGCAAATAATAAAACTAATCCACTAGCTGCCTCTAACTTAAAGAACCATTTAAAAGGTTTTGATATATAATTAATCATAAAATTATGAAAGGTCTATAATAAATAGTTTTATATCTTTCAATGTTTCATATAAGTTGAATAGTAACACTTCTAATCCAGGAAATACGTTTGTTAACGGTGTTTTTAGAGTGTCTAGCAAAATAATTAATGCACCTAATGAAATTATAAAAACAATTAAATATGAAAAAAACTTACTACTTTGAGTTTTTTTAATTACTTCAGATTTTACCTCAGTTTTTTTGATAGCTGATAATTTAGATTCTGTTTTTTTATTCTCTTCAAATGGTTGTATTGTTTTTTGATCTTTAGATTTATTATCATTTAAATTATTGCTATCTTCATTTCCTTTAATATCAATTTCCTCATTTATTTGTAGAGGCTCTGGTATTGGATCTTCTTTCTTATAAAACCAAACACGATCACACGAGCCACATTGTAAATTACGACCTTCTGCAGGTATTAAGTTTATATCAATATTGAATTTTTTTTTTTTACAAGGACATTCAATAATCATAAATTCTTATATACCAGATATTTATTAAAATTCTTTTAATTTCGAAACTTTAATCATTGAAAATATCAATAACTACTGTATTAGTAATGCTCTCGGAGTGTAGCGCAGCCTGGTAGCGCATCTGGTTTGGGACCAGAGGGTCGCAGGTTCGAATCCTGCCACTCCGACCATCTTTATGAAAAAAGCAATAATTTATATTCCTAATAAAAGTCCAATGCAATCAGGTCTTGGAAAAACTAATAAGTGGATATTAGAATTTAAAACTAAAGACCCAACAAAAAATCCCTTAATGGGCTGGGAAAGTTCAGATGATACTTTGACTGAATTAAAATTAGAATTTTCTTCTAAAGAACTTGCAATAGGGTATGCAAAAAAGAAAAAAATTGACTATGAACTAATTGAACCTAAAAAAAGAAAGACTGTAAAAAAATCTTATGCAGATAATTTCTTAAAATAATTATATGTTTAGATTTTTTACTGAAAAGCATTGGTATATATGGTCATGGTTAGGTTCTGCCGTAATACTTTCGTCACTTTGGATTCAAGTTAAAATTGATGTTAAAATTAATGAATGGTTTGGTGAATTCTACGATATGATTCAAAAAGCTCTTGGAGCTCCAAATGCAATAACTATAGAAGAATATTGGGCAAGTTTATTATCATTTATAATTTTGGCAGCTATGTACGTTGGTGTTGCTGTACTAGTTAGTTTTTTTACTTCGCACTATTTATTTAGATGGAGAGCTGCAATGGTTGAATGGTATCATTCTGTTTACGATAAAGCTCGAAAAATTGAGGGTGCTGCACAAAGAGTTCAAGAAGATACAATAAAATTTTCACGAATAATGGAGTCATTGGGTACAAGTTTGATTGAAGCTTTAATGATATTAATTGAGTTTATGCCAATTTTATTTGGTCTTAGTATAGGTATACCAATTTTCTTTTTTGGTGATTGGAATTATGGTCTAATAGTAGGTGCTCTTATTTGGTCAATTGGTGGTACGATTTTTCTTATAATTTTAGGACTAATATTGAGGTTAGTTGGTGTTGAGTATGATTTACAAAAGAAAGAAGCAGCATATAGAAAAATATTAGTTATAGCTGAAGACGACGGAGCTATACGACCTAAAACTATTGATGAATTATTTGAAGGTGTAAGAAGTATTCATTATTTAAGCTATCTAAGATATTTATATTTTAACATTGGTAGGATTGCTTACTTACAGGCCAATGTTTTGTCAGCTTATGTTTTTTTAGCTCCAGCAATAGTAGCAGGAGCTGTTACCCTTGGTGTAATGCAGCAAATAATTAGGGCATTTGGAAGAGTAGAAGGATCAATGCAATATATTTTAAAAGCTTGGCCTACAATAATAGAACTTGCTAGCGTTTATAAGCGTTTAAGAGAGTTCGAATATAAAATAAAACAAGAAGAATTTGTTGATGAGAAAATTTAATGACAATTGATCAAAAATATATAGATCAATTTATTAATGTTACCTCAAAAGCAGCTCTAGCATCTTATCATTTTGTTGGAAAAAAAGATAAAATTGCTGCAGATAAAGCAGCAGTAGACTCAATGAGAAATGAATTAAATAATCTAAAAATTAAAGGTAATATAGTAATAGGTGAAGGTGAATTGGATGAAGCACCGATGTTATATATTGGTGAAAAAGTTGGTACAGGTAATGGTCCTGAAATAGATATTGCTGTCGATCCGTTAGAGGGTACTAATTTTGCTGCAAACAATCTTCCAGGTGCTTTATCAGTGATTGCAATTTCAGAAAAAAGCAATCTTTTTCATGCCCCCGAGACATACATGGAAAAGATATCTGCAAAAGTAAGTGAGAAAGGTGTTGTTGATTTAGACTTTTCTACAAAAGAAAACATTTTTAATTTATCTGAATATCTAAACAAAAAACCTGAAAGTATAACAGCCTGTGTCATGGATAGACCTAGGCATAAGAAAATTATCACTGAACTAAATGATTTGGGAGTTAATATAAAATTAATAACTGATGGGGATGTATCGGGTGCTTTATTAGTAACTGATAATAAATATGGTGTTGATATATTTTTAGGTATAGGTGGGGGTCCCGAAGGAGTTTTGGCTGCTGCAGCACTTGATTCTTATAATTGCAGTTTTCAGGGAAGGTTTTTATTTAATAATGAGAAAAATAAGAAAAGAGCTTACAAAATGGGTATTACTAATCTAACAAAAAAATATGAACTGAACGAGATTGTGAAGGGAGATTCAATTTTTTGTGCTACAGGTATTACATCAGGTGATTTAGTTTCAGGTATTAAAGTTAAAAATAATCAATTTATTAGTGAAACATTGGTTACACACAAAAGCTCAGGTAAAAAAAAAATAATTAGAAATGTTATTAATAGATGACATTGAATTCTAAGAAAAATCTATTAAAACTTGATTAATAGTCTTTTTTACAATAAAAAGCAGCAATTTGGTCCCTTCGTCTATCGGTTAGGACACGTGGTTTTCATCCTCGAAAGAGGGGTTCGATTCCCCTAGGGACCGCCAAATTTTTATAAACTTGCATATGGTTTATTATGTTTACTTAATCAAGACTCTAGATGGGTATAAAAAAAAATCATACGTTGGTTATACTAATAATTTAATAAGTAGAATTAATAAACATAATTCAAATATTGGTGCTAAATCTACAAAAGGTTATAAATGGGAATTAGTTTATAAGAAAAAATTTTATTTAAAAAAGAAAGCTCTTTCATTTGAATATAATCTCAAAAAGGATAGAAAAGAAAGATTGAAAATAATTTATGATTTTAAAAAAAAATCAAAGTCTTAAAATTGCAACAATATTACCATACAAAGAAAATTATTCTATAGATAAGGCTTCTGCTGCTTCTTTGTGGGTTTCAGAATTTTATAAAAAATCGAAATTCAAAGAAAATAATTTTATTTATGGACACACATCCTCAAAAAAATATTTAACCAAAAATTATATAAATATAAGTCTAAAATATTTAGGATCTAAAGTTAAAAGTACAACAAGTGAATATACAGAAAAATTAATTAAAGATTTAAATTATAAAGACTATAATATTATTGAAATTCACAATAGGCCCCAGGTACTGTTTAAATTATTGAACAAAGTTAAAAGTCGATTTATTTTTTATTTTCATAATGATCCAATTTCGATGAAAGGTTCTAAATCAATTAGCGATAGATTAAAAATATTGAACTCTGTTGATAAAATAATTTTTGTAAGTGAATGGGTAAAAGAACGTTTTTTTTTAAATATAGATAAGAAATTACAAACCAAAACTGAGATAGTGTACCCAAGCGTACATAAACAAAAAATTGTTAAAAAGAAAAAAAATATAATTTTTGTAGGAAGATTAAACTATTCAAAAGGATATGATTTATTTAAAGAGGCTATAATTAAAATTCTTAATGAATTTCCAAATTGGTATGCTTCTTCAGTTGGTGATGAAGATCGGAGAACAATATATATATCTCATCCAAGACATAAGGAATTAGGATTTATCAAACATAAAGATACTCTTAATTTACTTAATCGTTCAGAAATAGCAGTTGTTCCCTCTAGGTGGGATGAGCCGTTTGGAAGAACAGCTTTAGAGGCTTCTTCTAGGGGGTGCGCAACAATAATAAGTAATAGAGGCGGATTAAAAGAGACTACAGACAACGCTATAATATTAAAAAAATTTGATGCTAAAAATCTTTATTTAGAAATTAAAAAACTCATCAAATATAAGGATAAAAGAAAAGATATTCAAAAAGACGGTAGAAAGAATATTAAACATCTAATCAATGATAATACAAAGTTTATAGATCAAATTCGTGAAAGTTGTTTTCCACACCTTAACCTAAATTATGTAAAAAATAAGTTAAAGATTTTTAATTTGTACAATCAAGGACAAAAACTTAACCATAGATTGTTTAATATTTCCTTAGGAAAAAAATTTACCAATGGTTTTATTCGAAATGGTCACGATGTACTTGAAATAAGTGACAGGGATTACTTAAGAAATAATAAGACTTTTAGCTTAGTGCCTAATAAAAATAACTTTCAGAACTTTTTTATTGAAACATTTAAAAACTATAATCCTGATATTTTATTTTTTGGCCATACCAAAAATTTAACGTTGGAAACACTAGATAAAATTAGGACAATTAATAAAAATTTAATCATATCTCAATGGAATGAAGATCCTGTAATGCCTAACTTGGAATATTCAAAAAAAAATATATCAAATATTAATATATATGCAGATTTTGTTGATCATAACTTTATCACAACACATCCTTCAATAATTAAAAATAAAGTAAATAAGAATAATTTTCATTTTTTCTTTGTTCCAGTTGACAAAAATATTGAGAGATTTGACGTTTATAATCTAAGACCAAAAAGTGATTTATTTTATGCAATGAGCCATGGTGTAAACCGTGCAATATTAAAACACGGTACAGAAGATGATCGGATTATTTTTTTAGATAAATTAGTAAAAAAAATTCCTAATATCAAATATGATTTTTATGGTTTTGCAAATAAACAACCGATTTGGGGAAATGATTTTAATAATGCTTTGATTAACTCTAAAATGGGACTTAATCTAAGTAGGGGAAAACCTACAAAATATTACTCAAGTAACAGGATTGCTTCTATAATGGGTAATGGTTTATTAACTTTTGTTGATAAAAATGTTCAACTGAAAGATTTTTTTAGCAAAAATGAGTTGATATTTTATAGTAATATTCATGAATTGGCTGATAAAATTAAATTTTACTCTAACAACGATAAAGTTAGAAAATTAATTGCAAAGAATGGTAAAAAAAAATATTTCAGACTTTTTAATGAAACTAGAATCTCAAAATTTTTTATTGATATATCTACTGGTAAAAATGCATCACTTTTTTAAGAAAAACCAATGAAAATTTGTTTTTTGGATAATTCAGATATTTCTTACAACTCAAAAGATCTAAACTCAAATAAAATACGTGGAGCTGAAAATGCAGTTATAAATTTATCTAAAGAATTATTCAAATTAGATAATGAGATTACTGTGTTTAACAATTGTAATAATGATTGCTATTTAGATGGTATTAGGTGGGTAAATATTAACAATATCAAAGATGATATTGTATTTGATATAGCAATTACCAATAATGACATGAACTTATTTAATAAAATTAAATCAAACAAATACATTGCGTTTTCACATAGTATTCAGACACTAGAAAAATTTATTAGAAAAAGACAACTTATAAATTACTTAAAATATAAACCTAAAATTGTAATTTTAAGCAAGTATCATTCAAAAAATAGAAATAAACTATTAAAATTGTTTGGTACAATTAATCTCGAGTGGGCTGTGGATGAAATATTTATAAGTACTCCTATTAACGATAAAATTATTAGAAATCGAGCAATTTTTACTTCAAGAAGTGACAGAAATTTAGATATTTTAATTAATATTTGGAAAGATCATATATATTTAAAAAATAAAACTGCAAAACTTTATGTAACGCCATCCGATTTTGTCGATAATAAATTTAACATTTATAAAAGAAATTTTACAACCCGAGAATTATTAATTCAGGATTTACTTAAATCTAGGGTATTTTTAATTCCAGGTCACAAAGGCGAATTATTTTGTTTAGCAGCTGAAGAGGCAAGAGAGTTGTGCATACCAATTGTAACATTGGGTATAGGATCATTATCAGAAAGAGTAATACATGCAAAAACAGGTTTTATAGCAAGAAATATAAGTGAATTTACAAAATTTACATTAGATATTTTGGAGGATGATAATTTATGGAAAGAAATGCGTAATAACTTGTTAAAAATGAGAGGCTCAAAAAAATGGAGCTCAGTTGCTACAAATTTTCTGAATCAAATCTAATTAATAATTATTAATTTATGAATATTTTTGATGATTTAACTTTAATAATTGTATGTTACAGAAGCGAAAAGTTAATTAAAAAAAATTTAAATATTCTAAAAAAATTTAAAGTTATAATAGTCGATAATTCGAATTCGTCTAAACTTGAGACATTAGTTGAAAGTATTGACAATATTAAATTTATTAAATCTGTAAAAAATTTAGGATATGGTAGGGCTGTTAATCTTGGTGTAAAGTATGTTAATACTTCATTTATATTAATAGTTAATCCAGATCTTATATTAAATGAATCTTCAATTAATGAGCTTTTTAATGTTTTTTTAAATGATAAAAATAACATCGGTATATTAGCCCCATCACTATTTAACGAAAAAATGCAAAATACCTCTCATGGATCAATATCTTATTTAGAAAAATTAAAAGGCAAAAAAATTTCTAAATCCATAGATAATGTTGCGGAAGGTAATTTATGTTGTAGATTTTTAATGGGTAGTTGCTACTTATTGAAACGAGACTTTTTCAATAGTTTAGGTGGATTTGATTTATCTTTTTTTATGTATTTTGAAGATAATGATTTATGTGACCGGTCGATTGAAGCTGGAAAATATATAATGGAAGTACCATCATCAAAATTTATTCATTTAGGTAACTCTTCAACTGAAC
>CACKYY010000005.1 GCA_902604525.1 uncultured Pelagibacteraceae bacterium
ACCTTTATATCTTTTTTTAGGTTTTTAAGTAAAATTGCTATGATTATACCCGGCATTCCACTACCTGAGCCTATATCTGTAGTTGTATTGCTATTAAAGTCAACAATATCAATAATTTGCGCAGAATCAATAATATGGCGCTGAATTATGTCATTTTTTTCACTAAATTTATCGCTGATTAAGTTGATTTTTTCATTTTTTTGCAAGATCATTGATATGTAGCTTTCAAAGTCTGAAAATGTTTCACGTGAAACATTCAGCCCAGAAAGTTTTGAGTAAGAATTTATAATTTCTTGATCCATTAAGCTATATGCTTAATAGACTTTCTTTTTACGTGTGACAACAAAATATATACAGCCGCAGGAGTAATACCATCAATTCTTAAGGCCTGACCCATAGTTTTAGGCTTAATTTGGTTAAATTTTGCCTTTACCTCATTTGATAGTCCTGAGAGCTTGTTATAATCAATTTTTTCAGGAATTATCAAGTTTTCATCTCTTTTAAATGCAAGAATATCCGCTTTTTGCTTTTTTAAGTAACCTCTATAATGAGCATTGATTTCTATCTGCTCATCAATTTCGTTGTCATAATAAGGTATATCACTCCAAATTTCTCTAATTTTATGCATATCAACACCTTTTTGGGTTAAAATTTCATTCGAAGACCTAAGAATTCCATCTTTAGCTATCTTTATACCGTAATTTTCAGCTTTATTTGGAGAGATATGAGATTTAAACATTTTATTAGAAATATTCATTAATTTTTGAGATTTATCTAAATATATTTCCTTTCTTTGATCTCCAATTAATCCAATTTCAATGCCTTTATCAGTCAATCTTTGATCAGCATTATCTGCTCTCAAGCTTAATCTATATTCTGCTCGAGAAGTAAACATCCTATAAGGTTCAGCAACGCCTTTGGTTACTAAATCATCAATCATTACCCCTATATATGCATCAGATCTATCTAATATAAACGGTTCTTGTCCCTTGACAGATAATGCAGCATTAATCCCGGCAATAAGACCTTGTGATGCAGCTTCCTCATAACCAGTAGTTCCATTTATTTGTCCAGCTAGATAAAGATTATTAATTTTTTTAGTCTCGAGTGTTAAAAAAAGCTCCCTAGGATCTATATAGTCATATTCTATAGCATATCCAGGTCTAATAATTTTTACATTCTCTAAACCATTGATATTATTACATATTTCTTGCTGTACTTCACTGGGGAGTGATGTCGAGATACCATTTGGGTAAATTGTATAGTCATTTAGTCCTTCTGGCTCCAAAAATATCTGATGCCTTCCTTTATCCGAAAATTTTACTATTTTATCCTCTATAGATGGACAATATCTTGGTCCAACACCTTTTATGCTACCAGAGTACATTGCGCTCTTTGATAAATTTTTTTCTATAATATTGTGTACCTTGTGATTGGTGTATGTCATCCTACATGATACTTGTTCGTTTATATTTTTTTTAGTTAGAAATGAAAAAAAATAAGGATCATCATCTGCAAACTGTTCTTCTAAATTTTTATAATTAATAGTTCTCGAATCTAATCGGGGAGGGGTTCCGGTTTTTAATCTTCCAATTTTAAATTCATATTTTTGTAATTGTTCACTTAAACCTGTGGAAGGTTTCTCATCATATCTTCCTGCTGGTGTTCTTTCATCACCTATATGTATTAAACCATTTAAAAAAGTGCCTGTTGTTAGTATTAACTTACTACATGTAACTTTTTTACCTTTTTTAGTTTCAAAACCACTTATAGTGTTTTTATTAAAAATAAATTTAATAACAGGATCAGAAAAAATGCTTAAATTACAATAATTTACAAGTTTTTCTTGCATATATTTTCGATATAAAGATCTATCAGACTGTGTTCTTGGTCCACGAACAGCAGGACCTCTACTTCTGTTTAGCAACCTAAATTGAATTCCTGATTTGTCAGCAATCTCTCCCATAACACCATCAAGAGCATCTATCTCTCTAACTAAATGACCTTTACCTAATCCACCAATAGCTGGATTACACGACATCTCACCAATCGTTTCAATCTTATGGGTAAATAAAGCAGTGTTAACACCTAAGCGTGCAGAAGCTGTTGCAGCTTCACAACCTGCATGTCCGCCACCGATTACTACTACATCAAATGCTAAATCATTTTTCATCAGCTAAACTTATAGGTGATTGATTTATTTACAAGATACCTCTTATAATTGACGAATAAGTGTTGAATCTCAACGATTTTTGAAAAAAATGACTAAAAGCCTTGATAAACTGCTTATTATTTGCCTATGCAAAAATCGTTGAAAATGCTGCCTAATATCTCCTCCACATCAACTTTTCCAACAATCATTCCAAGATGTCTCGTAGCTAATCTTAAATCTTCAGCTGCTTTATCAAAATCCTCAATTTCTTTTTTTTGATTAAAGTTTTTTAGATGATCTAAACATTGTTGAAGATGCTGTCTATGACGCTCTCTAGTTATTAATATATCATCACTTGTAATAAATTTATTTTTTAAATTATTTTTTATTTTCAAGATTAATTCATCAATATTAGTATTTTCTTTAATTGAAATTAAAACGTGATTAATTTTTTTTATTTTAGAATCAATATCTTTTTCTAATAGATCTGATTTATTAATCACTAAAATTGCATTTTCATCTAATAATCTCCTCAAAACATCAGTAAAATCAAGGTTTTTAGCATCTACTACTACTAGCTTAAGGTCTGCTTCTTCTGCTCTCCTAAGTGATAATTTTATACCTTTTTTTTCGATTTCATCTTTAGACTCTCTTATACCAGCTGTATCAGATACTATTACTGGGTAGCCATCAATATTAAGATGTGTTTCTATTACGTCTCTGGTCGTTCCTGCAATTTCTGAAACGATTGCAACATCCCTATTTGATAAATAATTTAACAAACTAGACTTACCAGCATTGGTTGGCCCAAGAATTGCAATTTTAAAACCTTCTCTAATTCTTTCTCCAACTTTTTGATCATCCAAAATTTTTTCAATATTTTTTATAACGTCGTCTGAACTTTTTTTAATCTCATTTAAAGTATTCTTTGGTAATTCTTCATCAGGAAAATCTATTTTAGCTTCCACATGAGATAAAGTTTTTAATAATTTTTCTCTTAAAAAATTAAATTGATCAGCTGATCGACCCTTCATTATTTTGATTGCTTGTTGTCTTTGAATTTCGGTTTCGGATGAAATTAAATCAGCAACACTCTCTGCTTTGAGTAAATTTATTTTGCCATTTTGAAAAGCAAGCTTAGTAAATTCTCCAGGATCAGCTAAACGACAATTTTTTATTTTAGAAATATTAGTGTGTATAGCATCTATTACAGCTTTACTGCCGTGTATGTGTATTTCGGCCATATCCTCACCTGTATAGCTCTCAGGGCCAGGAAACCATAATATTAAACCCTCATCTATAAGCTCAGAAGTGTTGATTTTGTTGATTTTTCTGAGTGTTGCTACTCTTGGCTTAGGTACACCCTTACCGGTCATTAGCTCTATCACTTTAGAAGTATCTTCACCTGAAATTCTTACAACGGCTATACCCGAAACTCCTGGTCCACTAGATAAAGCAAATATAGTCATAGTGATAATATACCTCTGTTCAAACTATAATAATATATTTTTATTTTGTATTAATCTTAAATGTAAATTTATTCAAAAAATAACAAGATAAATATTCGAAAAAGTTTTTTTTATAGTTTGCTTAATTCTTTGAAGAAGTTATGCGAGAAGCTTTTTGTGTCAAACAGTGGCCCATCCAATGCTCTATCGAAGATTTTATTTCTAATATTATTTAGTTTTTCAAGGTTATTTGAAAGTTCGATTGTTTTATCAATATAATCCTTTTCGTCTTTAGCAATCAGATATTGTAGGTCTAAATTTTTATTTATAGACTCCCCACATCTTGAATTAAAATTATAACCTTTCATTGTAAGAACTGGCACATTTTTCCAGACAGATTCAAAAGTAGTAGTAACTCCATTATATGGAAACGTATCTAAAGCTAAATCAATTTTATTATAATAATTTAAGTGTTCTTCAAATGACTTTGTATTTTCTAAAAAAATCACTGACTCAAATATTTTTTTATCTTCAAATTTTTTTTTAATTCTATAGTTACTTTGCACTTTTGATGATGATTTTAATATTAATTTTGAATTTTTTACTTTTTTTAAAATTTCAGACCAGGTATTCAAAACATTGTCATTTATTTTACTAAAATTATTAAAACAACCTAAGGTAAAATATTTATTTTTAAATGAAGGAAGTTCTGTTTTTTTTCTTTTATAGTCAAATCCGCAATGGCAATTCCATATCTTATCCATGTAAATAATTTTTTCTGAATAAAGTCTTTGTTCATCTGAATAAATTAGATTCTGATCTGTAATTATATAATCCATATTTTTCAACCCGGATGTATTGCAGTAACCTAGCCAATTTATTTGAATCCTAGAGATCCTATTTTTAAACAGGGAAGGACGATTTCCTGAAGTCATACCCATCAAATCTACTACTATATCTAAATTTAATTTTCTAACAGTATTTATTGCTTCGGTATCAGAAAAATTTCTTATGTTTAAAGATTTATCAACCAAATTTTTGAAAATGTCTGTATATAAATCTTCTTTTTTTTGATTTAAAATTAGGTAAATTTCAAATTTTTCCTTATCATAATTCTCTAAAACTGTTTTTAAAAAGTAAGTAATTGAATGGCCATCTATGATGTCCGATGAAAGAAACCCAATTTTAAGTTTGCTATTTTTGACATCTGAAATTTTTATAAGTCTGGTATCGTTAATTTTTTCTATATTGTTATCTAGAAATTGACCTAATTTTAAAAAATCAGATTGAGACCAATTTTTATCAAAGCATTTCCAATACGCATAGGAGGTTAAGTTTCGAATTGAAAATTTTTGACTTTCAATTATTTTATTCAAATAAAATGCTATATTTTTACTATCATTTAAAATTCTGTAGATCGAGACCATCCCCTCATTAATCTCAAGATCACTTTCACAAAAATTTTTTACCTCACTATGAAATGAAATGATTTCATCAAAATCCACATCCTCTTTTTTTAAATGAAAATACATTAATGATGAATTAATAAAATTAGACAAACCTTTAATTGCACTTTTAGATGTCTTTTCCTTGAGAAAAGAATTTTTAAAATCATTTCTAGCTAAGCTGATATTATTTTGATCTTCTGTTTTCATTGCTAATCTACTTATACCCAGCAAATTAAGCACTTTTGATGATTTTTCGTTTTGTGGAATTTTTGTTGTAATGAAAGTTATAATTTCTAAAAATTTTTTCTGATTGTATAAGTCTTCTAAATAGATCTCGATATTTACTATCGTATTACTCAATTTAACTAAGCAGGCTTGTTCATAGAATTGAAAAACTCTGAATTATTTTTTGTGTCTTTTAATTTTGAATTTATAAATTCTATAGCATCCATGGTTCCCATTGGTGCAATTATTCTTCTAAGAACATTCATTTTTTGCAAGTCATTTTTATCAAATAACAATTCTTCTCTTCTTGTTCCCGATTTCGTTATATCAATTGCTGGGTAAATTCTTTTGTCAGCAATTTTTCTATCTAGAACTGTTTCGCTATTACCAGTCCCCTTAAATTCCTCAAAAATTACTTCATCCATTCTACTTCCAGTATCAATCAAAGCAGTTGAGATAATTGTTAAAGAACCTCCTTCTTCAATATTTCTAGCTGCACCGAAAAATCTCTTTGGTCTTTGAAGTGCATTGGCATCGACACCGCCTGTTAGAACTTTTCCTGAACTTGGTATGACCGCATTGTAAGCTCTTCCCAATCTTGTTATTGAGTCTAAAAGAATAACTACATCTTTTTTGTGTTCGGTTAATCTTTTTGCTTTTTCAATAACCATCTCAGCTACAGCAACGTGTCTTTGAGCAGGTTCATCAAAAGTTGAGCTAATTACTTCACCTTTTACTGTTCTTTGCATGTCTGTTACTTCTTCTGGACGTTCATCAATTAACAATACAATTAAATAACATTCTGGATAATTTTTCGCTATAGAGTTAGCAATACTCTGTAAAATCATTGTTTTACCTGCTTTGGGAGGTGAAATTATTATAGATCTTTGTCCTTTACCAATCGGACTAACCAAATCAATTAGTCTAGGTGTTAAGTCTGGTTTCTTCTCTACTTTAGTGGTTTCAACTTCCATAACTAACTGCTTATCAGGATAGAGTGGTGTAAGGTTATCAAATGCAATTTTGTGTCTTGCTTTTTCTGGCTCTTCAAAATTTATTTTACTTACTTGTAGTAAAGCAAAATATCTTTCACCTTCTTTAGGTGCTCTAACAGGTCCTTCAACTGTGTCACCTGTTCTTAATCCAAATTTCCTAATCTGACTTGGGCTTACATAGATATCATCTGGTCCTGGAAGATAATTTGACTCCATTGCTCTTAGAAAACCAAAACCATCTTGCAATAGCTGCAAAACGCCCACACCAGTAATTTCCTCTTTTTCAGCTACCTTCTTAAGGATGGCAAAGAGAATTTCTTGTTTTCTTAAAGTACTTGCATTTTCAATACCAAGTTCTTCTGCTTGTGTAATAAGCTGTTCAGATGATTTTAGTTTTAACTCTTGAATGTTCATGATTAAAAATTTGATAAGGGCTTATCAGTTATCGATAATATATATTCTCTTTGTGGTTTTTCAACCCTAGATTGGTTTAAAAATGACCACAAATATGATCAAAATCAGTAATATTGTCGGTATTTCATTTATATAACGATAAAATTTATGAGAATGACTATTTCTGTCTATCTTGAACTGGTTGAGTAATTTACCTAGATAAAAATGATACACGGTAAGGGTAATTACAAACAACAACTTCAAGAACATCCAGGTTTGACCAAGCTGTTGAAAACCAATGCTATGAATAAGCAAGAGACCAAACAGCCAAGATAGTGTCATTGCTGGAGTCATTATGTACAAATAAAGTTTCCTTTCCATCTTTTTGAAAATTTCAGAAACTTTTAATTCAGAATTGTTTTCTGCATGATAAACAAAAATTCTTGGGAGATATAACAGACCTGCCATCCACGAAATTACAGCTATCAAGTGTAAAGATTTAAATAACAAATAAGAATTCATTTTTTAAATATTTTTTTCAATTAAAGATTTCAATAGAAGTATATGATCATCGTTATCATTTAAACATGGAACCATATCAAAATTTTCACCTCCAGATTTTAAAAAGCTATCCTTACCTTGAATTAAGATTTCCTCTAAAGTTTCAACACAATCAGATGCAAAACCTGGACAAATTGTAAGAATATTTTTTTTGCCTTCTTTTGGTAAATTTTCTAAGGTTTTGTCTGTGTAAGGCTGCAACCATGCTTGAGGTCCAAACCTAGACTGGAATGTGGTTTTAATTTCTATAGAATTAAATTTTTCAGAGATTAGTCTGGTCGTTTTATGACAATAACAATGATAAGGATCACCCTTATCAAAATATTTTTTAGGTATTCCATGATATGAGGCAATTATTAAATCAGGTTTCCAATTTATTTCACTGATTTTTTTATTAATAGATTTGACCAACGCATCAATATAAAGAGAATTAGATTCGTAATGAGGAATAATTTTTAGTGAAGGTTGCCACCTCATATTCATTAAAGTCCTATAGACTTCATCACATACTGTTGCAGTTGTTGCTGCAGCGTATTGTGGATAAAGTGGCAGTATAACTAAATTTTCACAACCCTTTTCCTGAAGTTTATTTATTCTACTTTTAATACTTGGATTTCCATATCTCATAGCAAAATCTATTATTAGATTTTCTTTTTTTAAAGAATTTGAAATCTTTTCACTTTGTTTTTGTGTATAATATAAAAGAGGAGACATATTTTCATTTTTCATCCAAATTTCTTTGTAAGCTTTAGCTGTTTTAGATGGTCTGAAAGTTAATATAAACAAGTTTAAAATTATTTGCCAAATTATAGGATTTACTTCTATAACTCGTTTATCAGACAAAAATTCTTTTAAATATTTCCTAATATCAAACCAGCTTGTAGAGTCTGGGGTGCCTAAATTAATAACAAGAACGCCAGTTTTTCCAAATTTAACAATTGGGTGATTATTATCAATCTTCATTTAATAATCTCTCACAATATTTACTAAACATTCAATCATGTCTGGGTTAGTTTGTGGTAGTACACCATGGCCAAGATTAAAAATATATGGATGGTCTTTAAAAATATCTAAATATTTTAGAACTTCTTTTTTTAAATTTTCTTTATCTGTTAATAAAATTTTTGGATCTAATCCACCTTGAACAGGGATCTTTATATTTTTACTTATTGCTAAAGGGTCTACGTTATAATCGATATTTACCGCATCAGGCTTAACTATTTCACAAAATTCTTTATAATTTTTGATTTGTCTTGGAAAACAAATTACAGGAACATTTAAAGATTTAACGTAATCAACTAAATTTAAAGTTGGTGTATAAATATAATTTGGATAATCTCTTTCTTCCAAAAGGCCTGCCCAGCTATCAAAAATTTGTATAATATTAGCACCATTTTCAATTTGGTTTTTAATATGTATCTTAAGAAATTTTTCAATAATTAATAAAATTCTATTAATTAAAAAATCATCTTTAAAGAAATCCTTTTTAATATTTTTTTTTGGAGATTGTTGATTTATCATATAAACAAGCAATGTCCATGGCGCTCCAACAAATCCAATTGTATTTTTATTCTTAGAAGACATTTCCATGCTCACAGATTTTATGGCTTTGTAAACTGGATAAATTTTTTCAACAAAATCTATTTCATCTATCTTGGACATTAATTTTATATCTAAATCACCAAGAACTGGTCCAAAGTCTTTTTTAAATTCAACTCTTTGTTTTAATCCATATGGTAACATCAAAATATCAGAAAATATTATTGCAGCATCAAGATCAAATCTTTTGATAGGTTGAAGAGTTATTTCTGAAGATAATTCATGATTTAAACATAATTTAATGAAGTTAGGATTTTCTTTTCTTATTTTTCTAAATTCTGGTAAATATCTTCCAGCTTGTCTCATTATCCATATAGGATTGGTAATTGTTTTTTTATTTATTATTACTTCTTGTAGTGGCGTCATATTAAAATTATATATATAATTATTGTATTAGTACTATGTTCTGTGGATTATGATGATTGTTCATTTTAAACATTATATTAACGTTTTAACCACATATATAATTAAATAAAACTCAGAAAAATCAACACTTTTTGAACTTTATTAACATTCATGTATAGTTAGATTGAATTTATTATTAATGTTAATAAAACCCTTATTTTACAGAGCGGAGCGAATAAAAAATTAAATTAAGTTATGTTATTAAAATAATACAAATTTATTAACAATTTATTCATGGTTAATACATATCAAATATATTTAATCTCGGATTCTACTGGCGAAACTTTAGAGAGAATTTTTCTAGCACTAAAAGCCCAATTTAAAAATATTGAATATAAAATTCACTCGTATTCTTTTACCAGAACAGAAAATCAAATTTTAAAAATTTTAGAAGACGCTCAAACAAATAATAACTCAATCATTTTATACACAATCGTTGATAATAATTTGGCAAAATATTTAGCTAATACTAGTGATGACAAAAAAATTCCTTGTTTTGGTGTTCTTGGAAATCTTATTTTAAATTTTTCAAAAATTTTAAATCAAAAAGCCTCACATGAACCAAGTGGCCAACATATTTTAAATGAAGAATATTATGACAGAATAGAAGCTATTCAGTTTACTATGAATCATGACGATGGCAATTTATTAAATGATATTGATAAATCAGATATAGTTTTAGTAGGGGTTAGCAGAACAAGCAAAACACCAACTTCTATTTATCTTGCAAATAAAGGGTTTAGGACCTCAAATATACCGTTAGTTAATGAAAATTCATTGCCCGAGAAATTAAAAAAAAATCCTCATTTTACTTGTGTAGTTGGTTTAAGCACTGAGGCTGAAAGATTAGCAGATTTAAGAAAAAACAGAATGAATTCTCTTAAAGAAAAAGATAATACAGAATATACTAATTTAGATAATATTAAGGACGAGGTTTTAAAAGCAAAAAAAACTTTTCAAAAATATAAATGGCCTGTAATTGATGTTACTAGAAAATCAGTAGAAGAGACAGCTGCATCTATTATTAAAATACACGAAATATATTCTAATAATGCAAAATAACATAATTTTAGCATCTAAGAGCAAAGTTAGAAGAGATATTTTGGAAAAAAATAATATAGCTTGCGATGTTAAACCTTCAAACATAGATGAGGACATAGTTAAAGCAAGTTTATTAAAAGAAAAAGCCTCACCTGAAATTATTTCAAAAAATCTAGCTGAATTAAAAGCTAATAAAGTTAGTTCAAACAATTATGAACAAATCGTACTTGGTGCAGACAGTGTTATTGATTTGGATGGAGAGTTAATTTCAAAGCCACAACACAGAAAAGAGGCATTGCTAATACTAAAAAAACTTAATGGTAAAGAACATCATTTAATTAGTTCTGTTTGTATATCTAAAAATGGATCAATGATTTGGAATTATACAGATAAAGCAAAACTCAAAATGAAAGATTTTACCGAGGAAGAACTAGAAGAATATCTCTCAAAAATTTCCGACAATGCTTTATTCGCATACAATGTGTATCAAATAGAAGGTGAGGGAAGGAAGTTGTTTTCAAAAATAACTGGAGACGAAAACACTATAATGGGTCTCCCAATCCAGCAAATAAAAGAATACTTAAATCATATTAAATGAAAAAATATTTAGTAATAGGAAATCCAATAGATCACTCTTTGTCTCCTGAATTGCACAATCATTGGATTAATCAATGTGGTCTTGATGCTATTTATGAAAAAAAAAAATTAGATAATAACGATTTAGAAAATTTAATTTTAGACATTAGAAAGGGAAATATAAATGGTGTAAATGTTACAGTACCTTTTAAAAATACTATAATACCTTATTTAGATGAGTTAAGCAGTGAAGCTAAAAAAACACATTCAGTTAACACAATTTATTTGGAAAATAAAAAAATAATTGGACATAACACTGACATTGAAGGCTTTGAAACTGCAATTGAAAATATTAACTTTGATTTTAAAAAAAAGAAGATTTTTATTTTAGGTGCAGGTGGAGTTGTTCCTTCTATTATTTATGCTTCAATAAAAATGGGATCTTCTGAAATTATGATAAGTAACAGAACTAAGAGAAAGGCAGACGAGGTTAAAAACATTTTTAATAATATTAAATTAGTGAATTGGGGAGAAATACCAGATTTTGATGTGGTAATAAATGCGACGAGCTTAGGATTGAATCAAGATGATAAAATAAATTTAGATTTTACCAAAGTGGGTAAAAATAAATTATTTTATGATGTGATTTATAATCCAAGTGAAACAAATTTTTTAAGCTCAGGTAAAAAATTAGGTAATAAATATGAAAATGGTAAATTAATGTTTATCTACCAGGCGTTTTCAGCATTTAAGTTGTGGCATGGTATAGAGCCATCAGTAAACGATGAGACAATTAAACTTTTAGATTGATGATAAGAATTGGAATTTTAGGTGATATCGGATCAGGCAAAAGCTTTGTTGCTAAAAATTTTGGGTATCCAATTTTCAACGCTGATTATGAAGTTTCAAAATTATATGAGAAAAATAGAAATATTTATCAAAAATTAAAAAAAATCTTACCAGAATATATATTTGAATTTCCAATAGACAAAATACAACTCTCAAAAGCAATTCTTGCAAATAATTCAAATTTAAGAAAAATAATTAAGATAGTACACAAAGAAATAAGGAATAAATTGCAATCTTTTTTAAAGAAACACAAGAATAAAAAATTTGTTATCTTGGATATACCTTTGCTTTTAGAAAATAAAATAAACAAAAAAAAGGATATTTTAGTTTATGTTGAATCTAGCAAAATTGATATATCTAGAAATTTAAAGAAGAGAAAAAATTTTAATTTTAAAATATTAAGCAAATTTAAAAAAATTCAACTTCCACTTGCTTATAAAAAAAAAAATTCTAGGTTTATTATTAAAAATAAATTTACTCAAAAATCTGTTAAAGATGGAGTAGAAAAAATTTTAAAAACTATTAAAGATGAAAGAAGTAGTTCTCGATACTGAAACAACTGGCCTATCAGTCAAAGAAGGACATAGAATTGTTGAGATTGGATGTGTAGAATTAGAAAATTTAATTCCAACAAAAAACAAATTTCATTGTTATTTAAATCCTGAAAGAAAAGTTTCTGAAAAAGCATTAGCAGTTCATGGATATAGTGATGAATTTTTATCTAAACAAAAAAAATTCAATGAAGTTGGAGAAGAATTTTTAGAATTTATAAAAGACAAAAAACTTGTAATTCATAATGCTGAATTCGACCTTACACACCTAAACAATGAACTAAGTCTATTTGGTAAGAAAAATATTGATAACGAAATTGTAGATACACTTATTTTGGCTAGGGACAAGTTCCCTGGTGCCCCAGTGAGTTTGGATGCTCTTTGTAAACGTTTTAGGATTGATAATTCCAAAAGAACTCAGCACACAGCTTTAATAGACTGTGATTTATTAGCAAAAGTTTATATAAATCTCATCGATCAAAAAGAGCCAACACTAAATTTTCAAAATTCTAGCCAGGAAAAAAATCATTTGAATAATTTGAATGTTGAGTATTATAAAAAGGTTGTGAGTCCCACTCCAGAAGAAATTAGAAACCATAAAGAATATCTAAAACAACATTTAAAAAAAAACTTTTTTAATTAAATCTTTGCTTGTACAGCTCTTCAAATTCTATTTTTTTTTCAAATTTTATTCCAGGATAACCTGAATTATTTAAAAGATCTAATAGTGCTTTTTCTAAGTCAGGATAAATTTTAACTTGAACATCACATAGTATAATTTTTTCCAATTCTTTTTTGTCTGTTACTTCCTCGTTAACTTTAATTATAGTTGAGTATACGATTTCGAAATGAGATTTTTTTTTACTTTGCTCTTTGTCTTCGAATTTAAACGTCGTATTAACCTCAATCATTTTGTTTTTCAGAGGTTTAGAGTTAATATCAATACTAAGTTGATATTTTCCAATACGGTCTCTTACAATTAAATAAGTTTCAACATCAGGAGTTTCACTTGACAAGTCTTTAATAAATTTTCCTAATATTTTAAATTTTTCTGTCATTATCATCTTCTATATCTTCAAAGTCTCCCTCGATAAAATTATTTTTTTTTTCTTTTTCCCTAGCGAATTTTTTAGAAAATTTATTAAAAATTAATTTTCGACTTAAAGGAAATATTAATAGAAAACCCAAAATATCAGTTGCAAATCCAGGTATTATCAAGAGCAAAGCTGCAAATGCAATAGCCGCACCTGAAATTACCTCGTAGGCAGGTGTTTCATTTTTACTTAATTGAGCGAATCCAGATTTTATTGTATTTAGCCCTTCATATTTTGCGTAATACAATCCTATAACTGCAGTGGTAAAAATGAGAAAAATGGTTGTAATTGCTCCGACCTGTGAACCAATTTTTATCAAAAGATAGATTTCAATAACCGGTACTAGGATTATTGTTAATAATATTGGGTTCATTTGTCCTTAATCTAAATTGCTGGTTGAAATTAATCAATAGAGTAATTACTATTAGTTAATGAATTATAGTTTTGAGTATATCGACATCATATTGCTGGCTATGATAGCTGGATTCATTTTTTTAAGACTAAGAGGAATTCTTGGTAAAAGAACTGGTTTTGAGGGAAAAACCCCTGCCCAATTTAAAGAGGTGTTAAAAAATATTAAAGTTGAGCAACCAAGAAAATCAAATGAAATTTTTGACACAGCTGCTCAAGAAGACTTTTTAAAAGGTGCTAAAATTGCATATGAAACTATAATTACTGATTTTAGTGATAATGATAATAAAATTACAACAAGCAGATCATTGTTAAACGGACAGATATATTCCCAGTTCAATGATGCTCTTAAGGAAAGAAGTTCAAGAGGTCATTTTGCTGAGATTACTTTTATAGGTATTAACTCAGCTGAAATCAAAGAACATAAAAAGATTGGTAACATTTTAAATGTTACAGTTGATTTTATTGCTGAAGTAATAACTTGTATCAGAGACAAAGAGAAAAAAATTATATCGGGAGACCCAGAAAAAATTAAAAAAATTTATGATACCTGGGTGTTCTCAAGAGACACAACTTCTGCAAATCCTAACTGGCAGTTGGTAAATACTTTAACCTAATTGAGTAACGATATTTCAGAAAAAGATAAGAAAGACTGGGAATCTTTTATTTCTAGCGAAGAAAGACTTCCTAACAAAGATTTTAAATCATCAAAACAAAAATTTTTTAAAGTAAAATCAATTGATCTTCACGGATATACCCTTGAAGAAGCAAACAAGACTATAGAAGAATTTATATATCAATCTTTTGCAGAAAGAATAAATAAGTTGGTTGTTGTTACAGGTAAAGGACTGCATTCTCAAAATGAAAAAGATCCTTATGTATCCAAAGATTTAAGTATATTAAAATACTCAGTCCCTGAATTTATAGAAAACAACAAGATTTTGATGAATATGATTAATGAAATAAAAGACGCAAGCATCGAAGATGGTGGTAGTGGGGCTTTTTATATTTATTTAAAAAAAAATAAAATTATAAAATAAATTTTGAAAGATCAGTATCTTTAACTAAACTATCTAAGTTTTTGTCAATATAATCTTTGTTAATAGTAATTTTTTCACCTGCACGATCTGTGGCTGTAAAACTAATTTCATCTAAAATTTTTTCAATAATTGTATGTAATCTTCTTGCACCAATATTTTCTACTGTTGCATTCACTTCTGAGGCAATGTTTGCAATGGTATCAATTCCATCGTCTGAAAACTCGAGATCAACATTCTCAGTTTTTAATAAAGCAACGTATTGCTTGATTAAACTAAAATCTGGTTCTCTTAAAATTCTTTTAAAATCTCCACTAGTTAAAGCCTCCAACTCAACTCTAATAGGCAATCTTCCTTGAAGTTCTGGGAGTAGATCAGATGGTTTAGCAAGTTGAAAAGCACCAGATGCAATAAATAAAATATGATCAGTTTTAATCGGGCCATGTTTTGTATTAACTGTTGTTCCTTCAATTAGTGGCAGCAAATCTCTTTGAACACCTTCACGAGATACATCTCCACCTACTCGGTCAGTTCTTGCTGAAATTTTATCTATCTCATCTAAAAAAACGATTCCATTATTCTCAGTTGATAACTTTGCAGCTTTAACAATTTTATCTTGTTCTATTAATTTATCAGACTCATCGTTAATTAAAATTTCATGAGATTCTTTTACAGACATTTTCTTTTTTTTTTCTTTTGTTCCCATCGATTTACCAATCATTTCACCAATATTAATCATTCCAACATTAGCTCCTGGCATACCTGGAATTTCAAATGAAGCTCCACTAGAACCAGTATCGCTTACAGCAATTTCTATTTCGTTGTCATCAAGATCACCGTTTCTAAGTCTTTTTCTAAAGCTTTCTCTGGTTGCCAAACTTGCTTTTTTACCAACTAATGCGTCTAATACTTTTTCTTCTGCTGCTTTTTGAGCTTGAGCGAAAACTTCTTTTCTTTTTTTAACTTTTTCCATTGCGATAGCAATTTCAATTAAATCTCTAACAATTTGTTCTACATCTCTACCAACATAACCAACTTCAGTAAATCTAGTTGCCTCTACTTTTACAAAAGGGGCCTCAGCAAGTTTTGAAAGTCTTCTTGATATTTCTGTCTTTCCAACTCCTGTTGGTCCAATCATTAAAATATTTTTTGGCAAAACTTCATTTTTCATTTCACCTTTCAGTGCCTGTCTTCGCCATCTATTTCTTAAAGCAACAGCAACAGCTTTTTTTGCTTTGTTTTGTCCAACTACAAATCTATCTAATTCTGAAACTATTTCTCTTGGAGAAAGAGAGCTAACTAAAGATGCCTCTTCTTTTTTATTTTTTTCTTTTGGGTGTAAGGGGGTAACGTTAGAATTATCCATTATATTTTTTCAACTTTAACATTATTGTTTGTAAATACACATATATCTGCAGCAACCTTGATAGCTTTTTTGGCAACTTCCTCTGCTGACATCTCACCTTCCATTAAAACTTTTCCTGCAGCTAAAGCATAATTTCCACCTGAGCCTATGCCAATTACATCGCCTTCAGGCTCCAAAACATCACCAGTTCCAGAAATAATATAACTATTACTTTTGTCACCAACAGCCATTAGTGCTTCCAATCTTCTTAAATATTTATCTGTCCTCCAATCTTTTGCTAGTTCAACTGCAGCTCTTGATAAATTACCCGCATGTTTTTCAAGTTTACCTTCTAACCTCTCAAACAATGTTAATGCATCTGCTGTTGATCCTGCAAATCCAGCAACAACATCTCTTTTTTCAATTTTTCTAACTTTTGAAGCAGTGCTTTTGACAACAGTATTTCCCATACTAACTTGCCCATCACCTGCAACTACTACTTCACTGTTTTTTCTAACCAGTACAATTGTTGTCATGAACAATAAATGGTAACTATTTTTGATACTTCAAGTACTCACACTAACGTTGATATAGTTGGATTATGTATGTATACCTTTAAAATATATGGCTAGAACAGGAAAAGTATCTCGAAAAACGAAAGAAACCAGCATCAGTGTTGAAGTGAATATTGATGGTAAAGGAAAATACCAAATTGACACTGGCATAGGCTTTTTAGACCATATGCTTGAACAATTATCAAAGCATTCATTAATAGATTTAAAGGTTAAAGCTAAAGGAGATACACATATTGATCTCCACCACACTACTGAAGATACTGGTATTGCAATTGGTGAGGCATTAAAAAAAGCTGCAAAAAAATTTGTGGGTATTAAACGTTATGCACATAGAGTTATTCCAATGGATGAAACTTTAACTAGGGTTGCAATTGATGTTTCAAACAGACCTTACTTGATTTGGAAAGTAAAATTGAAAGTTGAGAAACTTGGAGAGATGGATACTGAATTATTCAAAGAATGGTTCCAAGCTTTTTCACAATCTGCTGGTATTACGTTGCACGTTGAAAATATTTACGGGGACAATAGTCACCATATTATTGAGTCTTGCTATAAAGGTTTAGCGAGATCTTTAAGAGATGCTTTAGAGATGGATCCTAGAAATAAAAAAAGCATTCCATCAACTAAAGGCTCATTATAAGTTTAATGAATGTCACAATTGTTGATTATAATTCGGGCAATATAAGCTCTGTCATAAACTCCTTTAAGGAAGTTGCAAAAAAAAACGTAAATATTGAAGTAACTTCTGATTTAAATAAGATTAAATCGAGCGATAAAGTAGTTTTACCAGGTCAGGGTTCGTTTAAAAGTTGTGTTGATGCTTTAAATAATATCAAGGGTTTGGTCTACACTTTAAATGAATTTGCTATTAGCAATAAAAAACCACTTCTTGGAATTTGTGTTGGGTTACAGATGTTTGCTGACGTTGGTTATGAAGAAACGGAAACTAAAGGTTTAGGCTGGATATCAGGCAAGGTATCAAAAATCGATAATCAAAATGGAAAGTATAAACTTCCCCACATAGGCTGGAATCAAATAAATATTTTGAAAAATAGTAAGATTTTTAAAGATATAGAAAATAATTCTCATATGTATTTTGTTCATAGCTATGAACTTATTCCAAATGATAAGCGTGTGGTATCTGCAACTACAGATTATTCATCTAATATTGTTTGTTCAGTAGAGAAAGAAAATATTTTCGGAACTCAATTTCATCCTGAAAAAAGTGATAAAACTGGACTTAAAATAATTGATAACTTTATAAACTTGTAAATGAAATATTTTTTATTTGTAACTTTATTTTTATTATATGCTTGTGAAATTACCAATGTACCTAAGGACATTAAAAAAAATATAAAAAATAAAGGTATTCAAATGAAAGCTACTATTGAACCAAGCATTAAAATAAAATAATGAAAATTTTTCCAGCAATAGATATTAAAGATAAAAAGTGTGTGAGGTTAGTTAAAGGAGACTTTGATAATAAAACTGAATATAAAATGTCTCCAGTTGAACAAGCTGGAAAATATAAAGATCATGGTTTTAAAAATTTACATATTGTTGATCTGGATGGAGCTTTAACTGGCAAGCCAGTAAATCTTGATATTACAAAAGAAATAGTTAAAAAATTTGACTTAAAAATTGAAGTTGGGGGTGGAGTTAGAAGTATTGATAGTATTCAGAAATATATTGATGTTGGCGTTGAAAAAGTAATTTTAGGAAGTGCAGCGATTAAAGACAAAAACTTTTTGAAAGAAGCCTGTGAAAAATTTCCAAATCAAATTGCTTTAGGCTTAGATGCTAAAAATGGATATCTATCTGTATCTGGCTGGAAAGAAAACTCTAATCAATTAACTTTGGATTTTTTAAAAGAGGTAAATGACTTTGGCGCTAGTAGATTAATTTATACTGATATCAACAGAGATGGAATGAAACAAAGTCCTAATTTTGAGGAGACTGAAAAAGTTGCTGATACTTCTAATTGTCCTGTAATTATATCTGGTGGAGTTTCTTCAATAGATGATATTAAAAAGGCCAAAGAATTAAACAATAATAACATTGAAGGCATTATAGTTGGTAAAGCTATATATGATGGTGATATAAATTTGGATGAATTAGTTAAAGAATTGGATGCTGAAAAATAGAATAATACCTTGTTTGGATGTTAAAAATGGTCGTGTAGTGAAGGGTATTAATTTTGTGGATTTAAAAGATGCTGGAGATCCTGTTGAGCAAGCTAAAATCTATTCAGATGGTGGAGCAGATGAAATTTGCTTTTTAGATATCACTGCATCAAATGAAAATAGAGATACAATTTACGATGTTGTAGATAAAACTTCCAAGAAATGTTTTGTGCCATTAACTGTTGGAGGTGGTGTTAGAAGTGTTGAGGATATTAATAAACTACTTAATTGTGGAGCAGATAAAGTGTCAATTAATACTGCTGCAGTTCAAAATTCAAAAGTGGTTGAGGATAGTTCAAGAAAGTTTGGTTCACAATGTATTGTAGTTGCAATTGATGCAAAGAGAAAAGATGGTGGATGGGAAATTTTTACTCATGGGGGAAGAAATTCAACAGGAATAAATGCTTTGGAATTTGCCTCAAAAATGGAGAAGTGCGGAGCTGGTGAGCTATTAGTTACTTCTATGGATAAAGATGGAACTCAGTCAGGATATGATATTGAGCTTATGCAAAAGATATCATCTGGTGTAAATATTCCAGTGATTGCATCTGGTGGAGTTGGAACTTTAGATCACTTAGTAGAAGGAATAAAATCAGGTGCAAGTGCTGTTTTGGCAGCATCTATATTTCATTATGGCACTTATTCAGTTAATGAAGCTAAGCAATATTTGGCTTCAAAAGATATACCTGTTAGGATTTGATATGTTAAAAATTTTAGAAGATTTAGTAACTCTTGCAAGAGAAAGAAAAAGTAATCCTGTTGTAGGATCATATACTAATAAGCTTTTAGAAGACAAATCCTTAGCAAAAGAAAAAGTTTTAGAAGAGATCAATGAGTTAATTGAAGCCGTAGAGCAAGACACAAATAAAATACACGAAGCTGCAGATGTTATTTATCACCTAATTGTGTATCTTGAAAAAAGTGGAATAAAAATTGAAGAGGTGATGAAGGAATTGACTAATAGAAGAAAATAAAAAATGGCCTACGACGATAACAACATTTTTGCTAAAATTTTAAGAGGGGAAATACCTTGTAATAAAATTTATGAGGACGAGTTTGTTTTATCCTTTCATGACATCAATCCACAAAAAAAAATTCACGCCTTAGTAATTCCAAAAGGGAAATATATTGATTTAGATGATTTTAGTTTAAATGCTTCATCTGAGGAGATGGTGGGTTTGTTAAAAGGTATAAATATTGTTGCAAAAAAACTTGGTATTTCAACAGAAGTAGGCAAGGGCTATAGAGCTTTGGCTAATATCAATGATCATGGTGGCCAGGAGGTTCCTCACTTACACTTTCATCTTTTTGGAGGTGAAAGGGTTGGAAAAATGGTTGAGTGACACAAGAAGTAAAAAGAAATTATTTAGAAATCAATTCGCTTGGGGATCTAAATCAAGGATCTAAGCCTTCAGACGATTACTCTTTAAATTTGTTAGATCCGGCTAACTTTCAGTTAAACAAATTTTTTTATAAAAACATTGGTAATAAACATAAGTGGGTGGATAGATTAACTTGGACAGAAGGGAAATGGATAGATTATGTATCAAGTAAAAATGTTAAAACATTCGTCTTAAAACACAAAGAGGATTTGGTCGGTTTCTTTGAATTAATTTATCATCAAGATAAAAAAGAAGTTGAAATAGCCTACTTAGGTATTTTAGAGGAGTATCATAATAAAAAACTTGGATCATATTTATTGTCTGAAGCAATTAAGATATCTTTTAAAAATAAAATAAATCGTACTTGGGTTCATACTTGTACTCTAGACCACAAGAATGCTTTGAATAATTACATGATGAGAGGTATGAAAATATTTAAAACTGAAATCATAAAAATTTAATTTTGGGTTGGAATTTTAAAAATATTTTTTGAAATTATTCTATTTTTTCGAATTGAAGATAAAAAAGTAATATTAAAATTTTGATAAATATCTGTATTTTGCCATCCAATTAAATCATAATTTTCTTTATTAAAAAAAACATTAATTTCAATATCATTTTCTTTGATTGTATAATTAATCAATGATTCATCGACAATCCTTTCTTCTAAAACACCTATTTTGTTAATTAAAAAATTTTTATCTAAAATAAAGTTTAGGGGAGTTTTATCAAGTGGATATCGATAATAGCTCGTAATAGTTTTAATAACTAAAGATTTACCATTTGACACTAAAATTTTATTATTACTCTTAGCATATTCACAAAACATTTTTTTTGGATATTCAATTGTACAATTACCATTTTCAATTTTTCCATTAATATTTTGCTCAAAATTAAAGTCTAAATTTCTGGTATTTTTTAAATTTTCAATAATTTTTTCTTTATTATTTGCGGTGCTATTTGTGGTTAAAATTAAAAAAAAAAAAATAACAATATACTTTATCATTAAAGAACATCTCTTTTACCAACATGATTGGCTTTACTAACTATTCCATCTGCTTCCATCATATCAATAATTCTTGCAGCTCTATTGTACCCTATTTGTAGTTTTCTTTGCAAAAACGAGGTCGAAGCTTTACCTTCTGATCTAATTATTTCCAAAGCTTGTTGGTAAAGCTCATCTTTATCACCTTGATTAGGGCTATCCCCGATCTCTTTTTCATCTGCAAAATTTAATATTTCGTCTACATAATCTGGTTCTGCTTGTGATCTTAAAAAATTGTTAATTTTTTCTATTTCATTATCTGAAACAAAAGGGGCATGAATTCTGACTATTCGATTAGCAGAAGACATATAAAGCATGTCTCCTTTACCGAGCAACTGTTCCGCTCCCTGTTCTCCTAAGATTGTTCTACTATCTATTTTTGATGTAACTTGAAATGATATCCTGGTTGGAAAATTTGCTTTAATAGTTCCTGTAATTACATCAACACTCGGTCTCTGCGTAGCCATTATAATGTGAATACCAGCTGCTCTTGCCATTTGAGAGAGTTTTTGGATATAATTCTCAATCTCTTTACCTGCCACTAGCATTAGGTCAGACATTTCATCTACCACTACAACTATGTAAGGCATTGGAAGTTTATGTTTAGCATTATAACCATCTATATTTCTCACTCCCTCTTTAGTCATCAGTCTGTATCTATTCTCCATTTCTTTTACTACCCAACCAAGTACAGAGGCCGCTTTTTTTGCTTCAGTTATTACTGGGCATAATAAATGAGGTATCCCTTCATAAGTCGAGAGTTCAAGCATCTTGGGATCGATTAAAATAAATTTACATTTATCAGGTGTATGTCGGTAAAGAAGAGACAAAATAATGGTATTAATACAAACTGACTTTCCAGACCCAGTAGTTCCAGCAATTAGCAAGTGAGGCATAGAAAATAAATCTCCAACAATAGCCTTACCCGATATACTTTTACCAAGTGCAATTGGTAGTTTTATTTCTCTTTTTTTAAAATCTGCTGTGTTTAATATCTCACTAAGATAAACATTCTCCCTTGCATTGTTTGGTAACTCTATTCCAATAGTGTTACTTCCTGGTATGGTTGCAATTCTTGCAGACTCCGAACTTGTATTCCGTGCAATATCATCTGATAAATTAATAATTTTAGAAACTTTTACACCTGCAGCTGGTTCAAACTCATTAAGAGTTACTACTGGGCCATAACTTACTTTTTTTATACTTCCATCAACACCAAAATCTAAAAGAATTTTTTCTAAAAATTCTGAATTATCCGAATCGTTTTGATCAGAATTTTCTCTTTCTTTTTTGGTTGGAACTTTTAATAAATCAAAACTTGGAAGTTTAAATTTTATTTTTTCGCTAATTTTATTTTCAGCTTTAATGAAGGGAAGATCTTCTTGGATAAGATTTTTTATTTCATCCTGAGGAATATATTCACTTATTACTTCGCTTTTGTCAGTATAATTTTTTTCCTCTTTTTTAAAAAGAAAATTATAAATTTTTATAATTGAGTGGTAAAGTTTAATTAGATTAAAATTTATACTTACCAAGAATAATCCAAAAGTTAAAAAAATTAAAATATAAAAGGTGATTGTTTCATGAATTTGAATCAATGAATTTAAAAAAGTTTGGTTGAAATAATTTCCAACAAAGCCTCCATTTCCATTTATGTAAAGTGTAAAAGCATCAGAATAAAAATAGCTTAAGAAGAGTGTTCCAAATAAACTATAAACTGCGATAAAAAATACATTCTCTATAAGTAGAAAAAATTCTTTAAGTCTAAATATGTTGATGCCAGTTAAAATTAACGTAAAGGATATTAAGTAAGAGATTAGACCGACAGATTGAAAGAACAAATCAGATATAAAGCTTCCTTGAAAACCTAATAAATTTTTAATTTCTTTGTTCTCAGGAAAAACAAAGTTTGGATCCTCAGGAGAATATGTAATTAAGGCAATAAGAAGTAATGTACCTGTTGCAAAAATTAATGCGCCAAATATTTCTGCCAAACGTTTTATAGCAAAATTAAGTAATAAATTGGCTGTTTTTTTAATATCCATATAAGAATCGATTTAATCACTTTGTATCATCTAATTTTTGTTGTTAAAATTAAAAATAATATGAGGGTTTGTATATTAGGTGCTGGCTTATCAAGTTTAACTTTAGCAAAAGCTTTAGTTAATCGAAACATATATGTAGATCTTTATTCGCAAAAAAAAAAAAATTTACCAGATAAATCACGAACTATTGGTATTTCAAATAGTAATATTGAATTTTTTAATGATTCAATAATCAATGTAGATAAAATTGCATGGAAACTAAAAAAAATAGATATTTTTTCAGATAACCTGAGGAAAGAAAAATTAATTAATTTTGAAAATAATGATAATGAACTTTTTTCTATTATTAGAAATCAAAATCTTTATGAAACTTTAAAAAAAAGTCTGTTTAAAGATAAATACTTTAAAAGAATTAATTTTTATAAAAATTTTAATTTTTTAGATAATTACAGTCTTGTTATTAACACCGATTTTACTAGTTCAATTACGAAAAAGTATTTTAGTAGAAAAATTGTAAAAAAATATAATAGTTCTGCTTACACAACAGTTTTACAACATGAAAAAATCGATAACAATATTGCAGTACAAATTTTTACAAAATTAGGACCCTTAGCTTTTTTACCAATTTCTGAAAAAGAAACATCTGTAGTTTATTCTTTCTATAATAAAAAAAAAGATAATATAAATAATTTAATTGAAAAGTATAATCAGAAATATAAGATTTTAAAAATAGGTAAAATTAATTCTTTTGAGTTAAAATCTTTAAGCTTAAGATCATACTATCACCGCCATATATTAGCATTTGGTGACCTGTTACATAAAATTCACCCTCTTGCTGGTCAAGGTTTCAATATGACCATCCGTGATATTAAAATTCTGTTAGAAATAATTGTAAACAAATATAATTTAGGTTTGAATTTAGATAGTTCTGTAAATCATGAATTTGAAAAAAAATTGAAACATAAAAACTTTATATTTTCTAATGGAATTGATCTGTTACATGAATTTTTTAATTTTGAAAGAAAAATGAATAGTAGTCTATTGAGCAAATCTGTTCAAATGTTAAATAAGAACAGTAAAATTAATAACTTTTTTACTAAAGTTGCTGATAGAGGAACTTTAGTTTACTGAATAGTTGTGTTGTCGTATATATCGTGAGTATATGTACTTAAGATTTCTGCTATTTTATTTTTTCTCATATCTAAATTTTTAGCCTCTAATAATACTTGTTTTTCTTCTAATGAAAAAGGAGATGCCATAGCTAGTGCATTTATTGTTTCATCAAGGCTTTGTTTTTCTAATGCTTTCCAATTTATTATAAAGCCTCTTTTCTCAAACAATGATTTTAAATCTTTAAAAATTAATTCAAGGTCAGAAAATTTTAAGTCCTCTTTTTCAGTTTTCAAATCTTGAAAAAAATCTTCATAATTAACATTAAGAATTCTATACTTTTTTTCAGTTTTCAATTCCTCAATATTTTTGAATCTTATTATCCCTTTTAACTCAATTACATAGCGACCATCTTCAGTCTCTCTAAAACTTGTTATTTTTCCCAAACACCCAATTTCGTGCAGCTCTGGAATTTTTCTATTATTTGGTAAATTTTTAGGCTGTATCATTCCAATAGTCTTATTTGATTTCATGCTATCGTTAATCATATCAATATATCGA
Source organism: uncultured Pelagibacteraceae bacterium (assembly GCA_902604525.1). Taxonomy (GTDB): domain Bacteria; phylum Pseudomonadota; class Alphaproteobacteria; order Pelagibacterales; family Pelagibacteraceae; genus Pelagibacter. The sequence goes on from CACKYY010000005.1 coordinate 25,032, forward strand.
GGTTCAAATATATTTAATGGAACAGTAGTTTTAGGGAAGATTATAAAATTACTTAAAGGAAAAACAGGTATTTTATTTGGTAAATCTTCATTTTTCATTAGTTGTAAGATAATAATAAAATAAAAAAAAACAATAGTTAAATGCTACATGAATTTAGTTCAGGCGCAAAAATTTATAGAAAAAAAAGATTTTGGAAAAGCTCTTGATATCTTTTTAGAAATAGAAAAAAAAGATTCTAATGATGAGAAGGTTTTTTTTTATCTAGGTCTAATTTACTTTGAATTAAATAATTATAAAAAATGTATTTTTTACTACGATAAATTTTTAAAAAAAGTTCCTAATTCAAATAGTGCTTTATATAATTTGGCTATAGCAAAACAATTTGTTGGTCAAACGGAAGAAGCTAAAGAAATTTATAATAGGCTGATTAAAAAAAATAAAAAAAATATCAGAGCTTATTATGGATTATATGTTCTTGATCGAACTTATTTGAGCGATGAAAAACTTAATTATTTAGATCAAATTAAAAATGAAGAAAAATTAAGTTTATATGAAAAAGGAATTATTAATTTTATTCTTTCAAAAAAAGAGAAGCACAAAAAAAATTATAAGCAAGAATTGGAATATTTAAAAAAATTTCATTCAAAAATATTTAAATCAAATTATACATACAACCTTACATCACAATTCTATTATAATAAAATTATCATTAATCACTTTAAAAAATTTCAATTTATAAAAAAAAATAATAATAATAAAATCATAGAAGGATTAGAGCCTATTTTTATCATAGGACTTCCTAGATCAGGTTCTACTCTGATTGAATCAATTTTAACTTCTAGTGTTGAAAAAATAAATACTTATGGAGAATGTCATGTAGTCAATATGTCAGTTCTAGATCAAATTGGGCCAAAAATTTATAAAAAAAATTTTAATATTGATAGTTTTAAATTTGAAATTAATTTAAATATTATAAGTAAGAAAGTACTTGATAGATATTTTCAATTTAATAAAAAAAATAATTATAAATTTATTGATAAATCTTTAGAAAATTTTTTTAATGTTGAAATAATTAAAGAAATATTTCCAAAAGCAAAATTTTTACATACTTACAGAAAACCTTTAGATTCCATTATGTCTATTTATCAATCTATGTTGTCTGATTTATCTTGGACACACACTTTTGAAGATATTTTTAATTATGTAGATAATTATCTAAAAGTTTTAAATTATTTAAAGGATAAGGATTATAATATTATGGATATTAATTTAGAAAAATTCACAGATAATAGTGAGGAGATGTCTAAGAAAATTTTTGATTTTTGCAATCTAACCTGGAGTAAAGATATTTTGCAATTTTATGAAAGAAAAGATTTGTTTACTAAAACTTTAAGTTTTAATCAAATTAGATCAAAAATATCAAAATATAATAACGAGAAATACCAACCTTATTTTGAGTTATTAAATGACTATAAAAAAAAATATGACTGGCTTAATAATTAGTTAAAATCGTTCAATAGATTTTCTTTTCTAAAATCAATTTGATTTTCTAAATATTTTTTCATTAAACCACTATTTACGTAATTATTATAAATTTTTTTATAACTATAATCTTCTGTAGCGTCTGCATAATAAATCCAATTATTTATAGTTAAAATATCTAATAAATGAATACCTTTTAATGTTTCCCCCCATATTTTTTGATCTCTTTTTAATCTGCTGGGTTCTCTTTGATCTATTAATTTTTCTTTTTCTGCCCAATTTGAGAGATATTTAAATTCTTTATCTTCATCACTACTAATTTCTTCAAAAGCGGGATATGATTTATAGTATTCTGAACATCCATGTTTAATTTTTACGTTAAAGTTATTAATATTCGCCTTCTTAATTTTTTGATTTAGTTTTTTTATAATATCTTGTGCTTCTGAAATACCTTCACAATAGATGTAACCTTTATAGTTGCCTTTAATATTTTGACGCATTTCAACAATACACTTTCTAATATTATTATTTTTTAGATATAGATTATTAAAAACTAAAAATAACTTTATTAAATCAACTACATTACTTAAATTTATTTGTATTTTGTAACAACTAAAACAATATTTTGGAATTATATTATATTCATTGAATACTTTAAAATGTCTATTGCAATTTAAATTTTTTGAATTCTTTCTAAATAGTTGAGTTTCGTTTGAATATAAATTTTTATTATATTTTTTTATATAATCATTACTTTTAATTAAAATATTACTTAAATTTTTCTCAAAATATAAATTTTCATCCTTAAAATTTTTTAAAATTTGTCCAATTACAAAATCAATATGAATTAAATAATGCTCGTCTTTTTTACTGGGCTTATATAAAGTTAAAACATTTATCAAGTTCATTACTGCACCCAAATCGTTTTCGTTAATTTTTAATGCTATCACAAAATGTTTCAGTGCTTCAGAGTACTTTCCTAATTCTAAATAAGAAATCCCAAGATTATTATGAGCTAGATTTGAATTTGGATTTTCTTTGGCTGCTCTTTTAAATGATTGGATTGAGTCATTTATTTTTCCAAGTTTAAATGAAGCCACACCATTATTTACATATTTTATAACATTAGGTTTTAGCTCTTTACTAATTTTGTCCATTAAATTTATTTAATATTAATTTATCACTTTTAGATAAACTTTAGAGTAATTAATTTGATACTTGCTAAATTTTTAAAAGTCACTATTTTCAATATTTATAGAAGATGCGGGCATAGCTCAGTGGTAGAGCGTCTCGTTGCCAACGAGAAGGTCGAGGGTTCGACCCCCTTTGCCCGCTCCAATTAAAAGTGATAAAATCAGAATTTATAACCTCTTTATTTCAAAAATTTATAATAAATAGTGATATAAGAAAATTTAAAAAAAGTTTAATTTATTATTGTTTATTTAGGGCAATAAGAAATTTTTTATCAAAAAATATAATTTTAAATATATATAATTTTAAAGTTTACGGGAGCACAAATAAAAATAAGACTTCTTATTTTCTACTCAAAAAATGTGAATTTGGAGACTATCATGAACTTAATACAATAAAAAAAATTTCCGATAAACATAAAATTTTATTTTTAGATTGTGGATGCAATTATGGATTTTACTCGTTATATGTAGCTTCACTTTCAAAAAAAAATAAAATCATTTCAGTTGAAGCATCTAAAAGAACACTTAAAGAATTTAATAAAAATTTGAATTTGAATAATTTTTCAAATATTGATTTTTATAATAATGTAATTTCTGATACAGATGGAAAAGTCATTAATTTCAATGAAAGCGAAAAAGATTGGGAAAGTTCCATTACACATCAAGATTATAATTCAAATGAATCAAGCATTGTTAATTCAATTAAAATCGACACAATTGTTCAAGATCATGAATTAGAAGAATATAAAATTATTATTAAATTAGATATTGAGGGAAATGAATTAAGTGGAATCCATGGCTCTCTAAAATTGATTGAAAAATCGTCTCCATTAATAATAATGGAGTTTTCTAAGTATATTTTTAATAAAAAGGACAATATTGAATATTTAAAAAACTTTTTGGATAGGTATGATTATTCTATTTATGATACAAATAATAAAAAACAAGGTTTGGATAACATTTTGATCACATTAGATAATTTGGAAAAAAGACATAAAACAATTGGAAATTTTTATTTAATTAAAAATTCATCTAAAATTCTAGAGGAATTTCTTTCATTATGAATGATTTGACTGAAAAAAAATGTATGCCATGTGAGGGTGGAGTTTTACCTTTCGATACGTCTGAAATTCATAAATATCAGAAGAAAGTAGACGGGTGGGACATTATAAAGGGTGAAGAGAAAGTATTTTTCTTATTGAAAAAATTTAAATTCGATAATTTTTTAAAAAGCCAAGAATTTGTCAATGAAGTAGGCAAGATATCTGAAGAAGAGGGACATCACCCAGATATTTCATTTGGATGGGGTTATGCTGAAATAAAAGTTACCACACATGCTATAAAAGGTCTTTCTGAAAATGATTTTATTTTGGCCGCAAAGATAGACAAAATAACTAATGTTTAAAGTGCCTAGTTTTAGAAAATACTAAAACAGTATCAGTCTCATTAGCAAATTTAATTATCTCTTTATCTCTTATTGATCCCGAAGGCTGAATTACAGCTTGAACACCTGATTGTATTAATTTTTCTACACCATCAACAAATGGAAAAAATGCGTCTGAGGCAGCAACTAAGTTCTCATTCGATTTTGTAAATTTTTTCATTTTGTTTATTGCTATTTTGCAGCTATCCAGTCGACTTGTTTGTCCAGAGCCAATGCCAACTGTTGTTTCATTGGAAGCAAGAACAATTGCATTAGATTTAACATTACGGCAGATATTAAATGCAAAAATTAGATTTTTCATTTCTTTAGAAGTTGGTTTTCGCTTTGATACAATTTTAAAATCTTTGGTAGTAAATTTTTTAAGATCCTCAGATTGAATTAATATCTCATTATTAACTGATACATGTTTTAAACCATCATTAATCTTATAATTTGAAGCGTCTATTAATCTTAAATTTTTCTTTTTCTTTAATATTTTCATTGCGTTAGTGTCAAAACTGTTAGCTATAATTACTTCAATAAATAGTTTACTTAATTCAAGAGCTAAAAGTTTTGTTATTTTAAAATTACAAGAAACTATACCTCCAAAAGCACTGACAGGATCACATGCAAATGCAGATTTATAGCTTTCAAGGTGGTTTTTTTTAATTGAAACTCCACATGGATTTGCATGTTTAACAATTACTGTTCCAGCATTTTTTGGAAGTGATTTTGAAATTGTTAATGCTGCAAAAATATCATTATAATTATTATAACTAAGCTGCCTTCCATGGACCTGCTCGATATTCATTTCTGATTTTCTTGAATAAATCGCACTCTCTTGGTGAGGATTTTCACCATACCTAAGTTTTTCAATTAAGTTTCCATGCAAGACTCTTTTTTCTGGAAAGTTTGTGTTTGTTATTTTATTAAAATAATCTGAAATCATAGAGTCGTAATAAGCTGTTTCAGTAAAAGCAATTCTTGATAGTCTTTCCCTAAAGTCTAAAGAGGTAGATCCTTTAAATTTGTTTAGTTCATCTATCAATTCAGAATATTGTTCTGATGAAGTAATTACTGTTACATCCTTATAATTTTTTGCAGCAGATCTCACCATGGTAGGTCCCCCAACATCGATATTTTCAATTATTTTACTATGATTAGTGTTGTTATTTAGTGTGTTCTCGAAAGGATAAAAATTAACGATAACCAAATCTATATTCTCAAAATTATTAACTCTTAAGTCTTTCAGGTGTAATTTGTTATCTCTTTTATTTAATATTCCAGCATGTATTTTAGGGTGAAGAGTTTTCACTCTTCCTTCTAATATTTCTGATGAATTAGTAAATTCTGAGACCTCAATACAATTAAATTTTAATTTTTTAATTTCTTTATAGGTACCACCAGAACTTATAATTTTTACTTTATTTTTTTTTAATACACTTAAAAGAGGTTTTAGATTTTTTTTATCTGAGACAGATATGAGAGCAGTTTTTATTTTCATTGTAATTTAATTATTTCCCATTTTATAATTTGCTCATTTTCTTTATTCATTCCAGAAATAAAAATATTTTGATTATCTTTGTATGAATTTTTATTACCGAAATATAAGCTATTATCAATATTTATATCCAATTTATCACAACTGAATCTCCAACCTTCATCCTCCAATTCAATAAGTATAGATTTATTGTCTTGAGTTTTCATTACTTTGGAATTTGGATAAAGGTGAAATCTAATATCAAACTTTATTTCTTTAGTAGGATTTTTTCTTAATATTTTATCATATCCAACAAATTTGTTTTGTTCTGGATAAAACTCCAGTTCTCTTTCATGAATTGTCCCAAATTTTTGTAAATATCCATTATGTGAGCCTGAAATTTTCCAATAATTTTTTTCATATATAATATTCTTTTTTGAAACTTTAAGTCCTTTTTCTAATAAAATATTATTATTATTTTTTTTGGAAGAGCATGAGGAAAAATCTTCAACAATCAATGTGCTATGAAGAGCGGTGCTCTTAGATAGTTTATTTAGTTTGTTATTTTTGTTCGAAAAATACCCTGTATTGGTTATTAACCTTTTTTGATTTGAAAATATTTCAAAAGATAGAGCACCGTACTGATAATCAACAGAAAAATTTTTGCTTGGACTTGAGCCCACATCCATTGCTAAAATAATTTTTTTATCTTTCAGAATGGCGTACCCGCCTAGCTCGTTCACATCATTTTTAAAAGTATAACCAAATCTTTTTAAGTATTGATCAAAATCTTTGTTCTCTGAATGATAATTACCATTAAAGAAAACGTCGGTACCAATATTTTTCCAGATAAATGCATAACTTGATCCTAAATGAAATATTGTTTCATCTATATATTCAGGAATGACATTTTGAGATTCTTTGAACCACTCTCTTATGATGATAAAATATTTTAGATAAAAGACCAATTGTTTAATGTTTCTCGACTTTGTAAAGCCCTGGTTGTCAATTGAAGATTTAATTATATTTTTTAAAATACCCAATCCACTTTCAAGATAGTTTTTTTCACTTTTATAAGCTAATCCAGTTAAAATTATCGCAGAACAACCAATTAATTTATTTTCAAATGCATTTGAGGATCCAACTTCACTTAACAAATGATTAGTTTGTTTTTGAATCATGTGATCAAACATTAAACGATATTCTTTATCACTATCCTGATAGGTAAGCTGATGATTGGATAGCCAGGCAATTATTCTTTTAGCAGTTAAATCAAATTCCCAACTATGTTTGTTATATTTATTATTCTCTTTTACCCAATTTTTAATGACTGACTGTGTAGTTTCTTTTGAGGATTTTAAATCAAGACTGAAAAACCAAAAAAAATTATTTAATTTTTCGTAATCTTTTGTACTCATTTTGTTTTGCCAAATAGATTCAACAGCAAAATCTTCAATTCGGTATTTTTTATTTTGATATTTTATAATTGAAGAGAGAAGGTGGGGACTTGGCTTATATTGAAAATTATTATCAAAAGTTCTTGAAATTTTTTTTTCATAAAAATTAGAATTTTGATAAATTTTTTTAATATTATTCTTTAAACCAAAATAGAACTGGCCAAAAAAACCTAAGGAATTCGCATTAATCATTAACTTATTTTAGTTTTAATAAATTAATATTCTTTTTTATATCTCCATCATTACTTTTGAATACAGTTGTACCTGAAACAAGAATATTTGCTCCAGCATCAATAGCAATTTTGCAATTTTCAAAATTTATTCCACCATCTATTTCAATATCAAACGTCAAATTTTTTTCTTGTTGAATTTTTTTAAGTTGTTTAATTTTATCCAGAACCTCTGGCATAAATTTTTGACCTCCAAAACCTGGATTAACACTCATGATTAAAACCAAATCAACTTGATCTAAATATTCAGTAATTAATTCAATCTTTGACTCCGGATTAAGAGAAACTCCAACCTTTTTTTTTAAATCTATAATAGTTTTAATTGACTCTGCTAAGTTTTGAGTGGCCTCTGGGTGAATCGTAATTATATCTGCTCCTGCCTCTGCATATGCTTTTATGTATTTATGCACTGGTGAAATCATTAAGTGTACATCAAACTTTAAAGAGCAGTGCTTTCGAAGAGCCTTAATAACGGGGGGGCCAATAGTTAAATTTGGAACAAAATGACCGTCCATGACATCTACGTGTATCATATCTGCGCCACCTTCCTCTAATCTTTTAATTTCAGTACCTAGCTGACTAAAGTCAGCAGATAAAATTGAGGGTGAAATTTGTATATTTTTCATTGATAACTAGATTTACTAGTATCAATTTTTAAAATTTAATTGAATTAAAAAATTGATAAATTTGTCTTGATATTTCACTTTCGAGAGGAAATGATAGCATTCCCATAACAGAATACCCCAAGATCCAAGGCATTAAATAAAATCTAATCATATAAAAAAACCAAGCCACATACAAGGGTACAAGAGGACCTATAATAAATGATGGGGTAATTGGTTTAAATAGTCTGATTAAAGGATTTGTATATTTAACAAACACTCTCATAAAAAAGAATTCAGAATCCTCTTTTTGAAAGATGTTCATTGCAACTCGACCGATTAATGTCCACATGATTATGCCAAAGAAATAATCAATAAAATATATAAACGGATGAAAGTTTGCTGACATTTAAGATTTATATTTGAAAAAGAAAAGAAAGAAAAGGGGCGAAATTAATCGCCCCTTATAAAGTTTATTTACTGTTTTCCAAGAATTGTTTTACCACTTGGTACACGTACTTCATCAACCATTTTTTGAGTTGCTTTGTCTGGCTCTTGAGTCATTAAACTCACAACCACCATTGCAACCAAACTAACAGCTGATCCGAAGATACCAAATGTTAATTGAGTAATTCCTAGGAATCCACTTCCACCAGTTCGTACCCAAACTAAGTACCAAGTACCAGCAGCTAGACCTCCTAACATACCAGCAATAGCACCTTGTCTGTTAGCTCTCTTCCACCATACACCAAGTACAAGTGGGAAGAACAATCCAGACATCGCAAAGTCAAATGCCCATATGACCGAACCTAAGATACCTTGGATCTCCATTGCCGCAATAGTTGCTCCAGCAAAACCAATTACTACAAGTAATACCCTTGCAACAACTAGTCGTTTTGCAGTTTCCGCTTTTGGATCAATGATCTTATAGTAAACATCATGTGATATAGCGTTTGCAATCGCTAGGATCAAACCATCAGCTGTTGACATGGCAGCTGCCATACCTCCAGCAGCAACCAGACCTGAAATTACGTAAGGTAATCCAGCTATCTCCGGTGTTGCTAATACAACGGCTTTACCACCCATGAAGAACTCGTTTAATTCAACAGTTCCATTTCCGTTAAAGTCGCTGATAAACATTAAGTTTGCTTGGTTCCAGTTTTGATACCAATCTATCGCTTGAACTTCTGCAATTGATTTACCGATAATACCAGTTGATAAATTCGGATCAATCAATGACAACTTAGATAGTGTAGCTAACATTGGAGCAGAAGAATAAAGTAAGAAGATAAAGAATAGTGACCAACCTACTGATTTTCTAGCTGCTTTAACACTTGGAGTAGTGAAGTATCTCATCATCACGTGAGGTAATGATGCTGTTCCCATCATCATCGCCAATGCTAATGAAATAAATGCCCATGGTGTTGCGTTAACTGCAGAGTGAGCTTTAGTTATTCCTGCTAAGCCTTTAGGTACCGTTGCTAAATCAGCAGCAGAGTTTTTAACAAAACCAAACTGTGATTCTAACTCACCAATTCTAGCCACTTCGTCAGCTAACATAAAGTGCGGGAAGAAACCTGCACCCATTTTGTTACTGATCCAGAATACTGGAAGTAAGTAAGCTATAATTAGAACGATATATTGTGCAACCTGTGTCCAAGTTACCCCTCTCATACCACCTAACATTGAACATAATAAAATACTTATTAGTCCAATATAAACTGCGTATTGAAATGGGATATCAAGTGCAACAGATGCAATAGTACCTGTAGCGTTAATTTGTGCTGTTACATAAGTAAATGAAGCAACGGTTAAAACCACTACTGCACTAAACCTAGCTAAATTACCACCGTATCTTGTACCTATAAAATCTGGAACTGTATAACAGCCAAATTTTCTTAAGTATGGTGCTAATAAAGATGCAACTAACACATAACCACCAGTCCAACCTACAAGTAGAGCCATATAACCGTAACCTTTAAAGTAAATACCTCCAGCCATTGCAACGAATGAAGCACCAGACATCCAGTCTGCTGCCGTGGCCATTCCATTGAATACTGTTGGTACTTGTCTTCCAGCTACGTAATACGCATCTGCTTGGGCTGTTCGTGACAGGTAGCCGATCAATGCATAGATGAACACGGTAAATGCTACAAAAGCAATACCGATTGCTTTCGCAGTCATACCCATCTGTTCTGCAATTGCCATAATAATTATGAATCCTATGAACCCTCCGGTATAGATTCCATAAATCTTAGGCAAGTTGTCTATAAAATTACCCTGTTTCATTATTCATCCTCTCTTTCGCTGAAGCCAAACTCTTCATCGATTTTTTCTTGCCTATTCGCAAACCAGAAAATTAGAATTACGAATGCGCCAAGAGATCCCTGACATGTAAACCAATATGTCCACGGATAACCGAAAGGTCCTGTGACCTCGTTCATTTCAGCTCCAAAAAGGAAGATGCCAATTGAGAATATAAACCAGATTGCTAATGTTATCATCAGCAAACCTCTGGATTTCTCCCAATGTTTTTCTTGATTTGACATTTTTACCTCTCTATTTAGTTATAACTGGCAAAACCATAACCATTATAAGGCTTTTGAAAAGACCTAAATTTAACCATAATAGGTACTTATTTACTGACTTTTTTAAGGTATAAATGCCACATACAGGGCAAATTATGTCAAAATACAAGTTAACTTGGAAAGATCTAACAACAACGGATTTTAAAACATATTTGTTCGCAATGTTTAAAGCGTTCATTCCTAAAAAAAAAATTAAAAGTTTAGATGAACTCGAGGTATTTATTCAAACTAAATCTGCATGGGTTACGCAAGTAACTTTATATAATTATTTAAAAACTCGGATGGGAACAAGATATGTCCTCCATTTTGATAATGATGAATTCATGAGATCCGTCAATCTTGCTAAATGGAATATTTATTCTGTAGCACTTCAAGACTTATCGTTTTTTACTTTCTCTTATTTGAGAGTGAATTTTAATTTTCAAGACATCAATAAAGCAAAAGAAACTTTTAATAAAATATTAGATGATGAAATTTCTAATAAAATGCCATTAGATATTGTTGACCAGGCTAGACTAGATTTTGATAGTAGATTTCAAAATATTAATTGGGATACTTATTATACCGATTTACCATTTAATCCAAGTGCACTATCATTATATAAGTGGGCACCAATTGCTGAAGAGTTAAAAACTCTAGATCGAAAAATTGTGTTAAACTCTATGATATTAAAGTGGGATGTTATCAAACAAGAATTTCAAAACTTAATTCAGTTTTAAATATTTTTTCTATTATCAACCAAACTATCAACAACACTTGGATCAGCTAAAGTAGTTGTATCACCTAATTGTCCATGTTCGTTTGCAGCAATCTTTCTTAAAATTCTTCTCATTATTTTCCCTGATCTTGTTTTTGGAAGACCTGGAGTAAAGTGTATTAAGTCTGGAGTTGCTAGAGGTCCAATCTGTTTTCTGACCCAAAGTTTTAAATCTCTTTCAAGATCTCCCGTTTCTGTTTCTCCTGCATTTAAAGTGACATAACAATATAAACCATTTCCCTTAATATCGTGTGGATAACCAACTACAGCTGCTTCAGCTACTTTTGGGTGAGCAACAAATGCACTTTCAATTTCAGCTGTACCTAAATTATGTCCTGATACAATAATTACATCATCAACTCTTCCTGTAATCCAGTAATATCCATCTTTATCTCTTCTACATCCATCACCGGTAAAATATTTTCCATTAAACTGAGAAAAATATGTGTCGATAAATCTTTGATGGTCTCCATAAACAGTTCTCATTTGACCTGGCCATGATTGAGCAATACAAAGTCTTCCTTCACCAGCGCCTTTTATCTCTTTACCGTTTTTATCAACGATGACAGGCTTTATTCCATAGAAAGGTTTTGTCGCTGAACCAGGTTTTAATGGAATGGCGCCAGTTTGAGGAGCTATCAGTATTCCCCCAGTCTCAGTTTGCCACCAAGTATCTACAATTGGGCTCTTAGAGTTTCCAACTGTTTTGTAATACCACATCCAAGCTTCAGGATTAATTGGTTCACCAACTGTCCCAAGTAATTTTAAAGATTTTCTAGATGTTTTTTTAACCGGTTTATCACCTTCACGCATTAAAGCTCTAATTGCCGTGGGAGCGGTGTAGAAAATATTAACTTTATATTTATCAACTATCTGCCACCATCTTGAAGTGTCAGGATAATTAGGAATTCCCTCAAACATGATTGTTGTCGCACCATTAGCAAGAGGTCCATAAATAATATAACTATGTCCAGTTACCCATCCAATATCAGCAGTACACCAATAAATATCTTTTGGTTTATAGTTAAAAATATATTGATGTGTCATTGATGCGTAAACCATATATCCACCAGTAGTATGAAGAACTCCTTTTGGTTTACCAGTTGAACCTGAAGTATACAAAATAAATAAAGGATCCTCAGCATTCATTTCTTCTGGCTCACAATGACTTGGAACATCTTTAATTAGATCATGATACCAAACATCCCTTTCTTCATTCCAATTGATGTAATTTCCAGTTCGTTTAACAACAATACATTTTTTAACATTGGGACAACTTGTTAAAGCCTCATCAGTTGTATATTTTAATGGAATAGTTTTTCCACCTCTAACACCTTCATCAGCAGTGATTATATATTCAGACTCGCAATCATTTACTCTGCCTGAAATTGATTCTGCAGAAAAACCACCAAATATAATCGAATGAACTGCTCCAATTCTAACACATGCTAGCATTAAAATTGCAAGCTCTGGGATCATGGTTAAATAAATTGTAACTCGATCACCTTTTTTAATTCCAAGTTTTTTTAAACCATTTGCTGCTTTGGAAACTTTTTGGTGTAATTGTTTGTAAGTTATTTTTTGACTATCTTTTGGATCATCGCCAACCCAAATAATTGCAGTTTTATCTTTTTTGTCTTTTAAATGCCTATCGATACAGTTTGAAGAAGCATTTAAAGTTCCATCTTGGTACCATTTAATTTTTACTTCTTTAGCACTATATTTAACGTCTTTGATTTTTTTATAAGGTTTTATCCAAGTAATTCTTTTTCCCTCTTTCCTCCAAAAATCATCATTACTTTTTATAGATTGAGAGTATTTCTGTTGGTACTTACTTTTATTTGCTAAACTTGCCTTCACCCACTCTGGTTTAGTTTTAATAATTATTTCAGGGGGAGAAGAACCATTTTCTTTTTTAGTCTTTTTTTTGCTTTTCTTTCTTTTTTTAATTTTTTTTGAAACCTTTTTTACTTTATTTTTTTTCTTAACTTTTTTAGAAGATTTTTTTTTTACTTTAGATTTTTTTTTCTTTTTTTTTGGCATGTGAAATTTTTTATATTAAATCTTACTCATGTTATTTATAATTTTCCAGCTTTTATAATCGATTGGCATGACAGATAATCTGCTCTGTTTAATCAACCCTAAATTGCCCAATTTCTTATGTTTTTTTATGTTTTCCAAAGTAACTGCTCTATCTAATTTCTTTTTAAACTTAACGGTGACAGCTACAAAGCGGCCGCTTTTATCAGTTTTGTCTATGTAATGTTCTTTAATGACTTCTACAATACCCACAATTTCTTTACCAATATTTGAGTGATAAAAAAAACAAAGATCACCCTTTTTCATAGACTTTAAATTTTTTGCAGCCTGATAATTCCTTACACCATCCCAAGGAGCACCTTTAGAACCTGACTTTATTTGTTGATCAATAGACCACACATCTGGCTCAGATTTCATTAACCAATACTGCATTATAATTTGACTCCAGCTCCTTTTAAAAAAGCAGCATCTTCATCTAGTGACCATCTAGGTTTTGCAGGGTGATCTAATTCGCTAAATTGTTTTAATTTAAATTTTTCTAAACCAACCATAGCTATCATTGCAGCATTATCTCCACAAAGTTCTTTTGGTGGAAAGATGCTTTGGTAATTTTGTTCTTCACATAAACTGATTAGCATATTTCTAATATTTTCGTTAGCTGCTACTCCTCCAGCAACTACAAAATTTTTTTTAGTTGGGTTACTCTGTTTTTCAAAATCTTTAAAAGCAATTTTAGTTTTCTTATATAAAATTTCTTCAATTGTTCTTTGAAATGATGCGGCAAGATCAAATTTTTCTTGATCAGTTTTAATATTTTTTGTTATTCTTAACACTGCTGTTTTAAGACCAGCAAAAGATAAATTACAACCACCTTTATTAAAAATAGGTTTTGGTAAATTATATTTATTAGGATCACCTTCTTTTGCCAAAATCTCAATTTGTGGACCACCTGGAAATTCTATTCCTAAAAGTTTTGCAGTTTTATCAAATGCTTCTCCTAAAGCATCATCAATTGTTGTTCCTAATCTTTTATATTTTCCTAAACCTTGCACATTTAAAAATTGTGAATGACCTCCTGATATTAATAAAAGCAGGTAGGGATAATTTAAATTTGAATTTAATTTAGGACTTAAGGCGTGACCTTCTAGATGATTAACAGCTATAAAAGGTTTATCTATAGAAGCGGCAAATGCTTTTCCAAAACTTAAACCAACTGATAGACAAACAATTAAGCCAGGTCCTGCAGTGGAAGCTACAGCATCAATTTCATCAATTTTTTTTCCACTATCATCAATAGCTTTTTGAACAATCCAATCAATTTTTTCAATATGGGATCGTGCTGCTAATTCTGGAACTACTCCTCCAAATTCCTTATGAACTTCAACTTGGCTTGAAACAATATTTGATAAAACTAAAGGGTTTCCCAGCTCATTTTCAGTTATTATTGATGCAGCTGTCTCATCACAGCTCGTTTCTATTCCAAGAATTAAGGGTTTTTTGATCATTCAAATAGTTTTTAATAATTGTACAATCTCAATACAAGTAAGAAATAAATATATTTATGAATAGAAAAATTATCATTGGATCTAGAGGAAGCAAGTTAGCAATGCTTTATGCTGAAAAAGCTAAAGATAAAATTGTCAAAACTACTAATTTTAGTAATGAAGATGTATTTATAAAAAAAATTACTACTAAAGGGGATGAGTTTCAGGATGTAAGATTATCCGAAGTTGGAGGTAAAGGATTATTTTCAAGTAATATTGAAAAAGAGCTTCAAGATAAAAATATTGATGTTGCAGTTCATGCACTCAAAGACATGCCAGCCCTTGAAACAAAAGGTCTTAAAACAAACTCATTTTTAGAAAGAAATGATCCAAGAGAAATTCTTATTACAATCAATAAAAAAAAATTAAGTGAATTGAAAAAAAATTCTATAATTGGAACTTCATCTTTTAGAAGAGAATATCAAATTAAAAAAATTAGATCAGATCTTGAATGTAAACTTATTAGGGGAAATGTTGATACACGGATTAAAAAATTAAAAGACGGAATATACGATGCAATAATTTTGTCTTATGCAGGAATTAAATTTTTAAATTTTGATAACAAAATCTCAGAAATTTTTTCCCCAGAACAAGTGATTCCAAGTGCTGGACAAGGTATAATCGCTCTTCAATGCAGAGAAGATGATGAGGAAATAATCTCAGTTTTAAAAAAAATAAATCACAATGAAACATTTATGAGAGCACATGTTGAGAGAAATATTTTAAAAGTTTTGGAGGGAGACTGCGAAACTGCAGTTGGAGCCCACTCCATAATAAAAGAGGACAAAATTATCGTTGAAGCAGAACTATTCTCTTTAGATGGCACTAAAAGGTTTTATGAAAAAAAAACTGGCAAAGCAGAAGATTTCAGCCAAATTGGAAAAGAAATTGGTCAAATTTTAAAAACAAAATCTAACAATTCTTATAAAAGATAATATGCATATTTTATTAACAAGACCATTAGAAGATTGTTCTGAAATGATTGTTAAATTTAAATCATTAGGTCACCAAGTTTCTCATCTTCCTTTATTAAGTGTTGAGGAGGTAATTCATGATAAAATTAATTTTGAGGATTTTAATGGAATTATTTTCACTAGTGCTAATGCTGTAAAATTTCTAAACCATGATAAAATTAATAAGACAATCAAATGCTTTTGTGTTGGAGAGACAACTGAAAAAAAAGCAAGAAGTCTTGGTTTCCAAAATACAATTGCAGCAGAAGGAAATGTTTCAAACTTAAAAGAATTAATTTTGCAAAACTATGATGCATCGAGTGGTCAGTTACTTTATGTGAGTGGAGAGACAATATCCGTCGATCTAGACCAGCAGTTAATAAATGAAGGCTATAGTATTAAGAGGATTGTGAATTATAAAGTTGATCACAATATGAATTTTAATGAGGACTTTGTTAAAAAATTAAAACAAAATATACCTGACATGGTTTATGTTTACTCCCAAAATAGTGGATCAAGCTTTTTAAATTTTATCAAAATTCATCAACTAGAAAGTCTATGGATGGATACGAATTTAATGTGTATAGGTGAAAAAACCTCATCAATACTGAACGAAATTAAATGGAAAAAGATTTTTCTTTTTAATCCTGGAGAAGAGGAGTTTTTGTTATATAAAATTTAACCATGGATATAATAAATAATTTTTCTGAAATATTTTTATCAGTTTGGAATAAGGGGATTCTTGGAGTTGATATTTTTCAAATTTTAATTGGTATTGCTATATTTTTAGTTTTTCTAGTTTTTAGAGGCTTGATCAGTAAATTAGTTATTAAAAAATTAGAAATTATATCAAAGCGAACTACAAATAAGTTAGATGATACTTTCGTTCGATCTTTAGAAGGCCCTGCAAGATTTTTGCCAATTGTTTTAGGTTTCTTTATTGCAAGTTATTACATGACTTTTTCTGCCGAGGGTAGGGATGTTGTAGATACTATTAACAGAACCTTAATAACAATTTTAATATTTTGGGTCATACATCAAATAATAGAACCAGTATCTTATATATTAAGTGGACTAGATAAACTTCTAACAAGAGAACTTATTGGATGGATAATTAAATCATTAAAAGTATTAATTTTTATACTTGGGTTAGCTGCTGTTCTTGAGTTATGGGGAATTAAAATTGGTCCAATAATTGCAGGACTTGGTTTGTTTGGTGTTGCGGTAGCTTTAGGTGCACAAGATTTATTTAAAAATCTAATTTCAGGAATTTTAGTATTAGTTGAAAAAAGATTTAAAATTGGAGATTGGATTGCTGTTGAAGGAATTATAGAAGGGATAGTTGAAAAAATTGGTTTTAGATCCACAACAATTAGAAAGTTTGATAAGTCTCTAGCAATTATTCCAAACTTTCAGTTTGCAGAAAATGCAGTGATAAATGTTAGTGAAACTTCAAATTGGAGAGTGAGGTGGATTATAACTCTTCAATATGACTCTACAATTGTTCAATTAAAAAAAGTGAGAGACGAAATAGAGGAATATATTAATAAAAGTGAAGACTTTAACCAAGCAACAGGAGTTGCTGTAAGAATAGAAAAATTTTCAGACAGTTCTATTGATTTACTTGTGAGATGTTTCACAAATTCTAATAGTTGGAGTAATTCTTTAGAAGTGAAAGAGAGATTAGCAATCGAAATAAAACAGATAGTTGAAAAAAATGGTGCTTCTTTTGCTTTCCCAAGTCAGTCGATTTATGTTGAAAAAAAATGATAGCAATTTTTTATTTAGTTTTACAAATTTTAAAACTTTATTCGTATGTTGTAATTGCCAATGTAATTGTTAGTTGGTTAATTGCCTTTAACGTTTTAAATACCCAAAACAGATTTGTTTATTCTCTATTAGAATTAACCTATAGACTTACAGATCCAATTTTAAATAAAATCAGACGTTTTATACCTAATTTAGGATCTTTAGACATATCCCCTGTAATTCTTCTTCTATTGATTTGGTTTATTGAAATGTGTATGAAGCTCTACATTGCGCCAATGATTTTTTAGAAAGATAAAATGATTTTAATAGATGGAAAGAAAGCTGCTGCAGAGTTAAGACAAGAGCTTAAACATGAAGTTACAAGTTTAAAAGCTAAATATAATAGAGTGCCAGGTTTAACAGTTATCCTGATAGGAGATTTAACTCCAAGCCAAATTTATGTGAGAAATAAAGAAAAATCTGCAAATGAGGTAGGTTTAAAATCTGAAGTTATTAAATATCCAGATTCAGTAGAGGAAAAAACAGTATTAGAAAAAATTGGAGAATTAAATAAAGACGAAACAGTTTCTGGAATTCTAGTTCAGCTACCGCTCCCAAAACATATTGATAAACAAAAAGTTATTGAAACTATTTTACCGTCAAAAGATGTTGATGGATTTCATCCAATGAATGTAGGAAATCTTTCTTCTGGATATGAAAGTTCAGTGCCATGTACTCCTTTAGGTTGTTATTTATTAATCAAAAAAGTTGAGCCTAACTTAAATGGAAAGAAAGCAGTAATAGTCGGAAGATCAAATTTAAATGGAAAGCCAATGACGCAACTTCTTTTAAAAGAAAATTGCACAGTTACGGTAACTCATTCAAAAACTAAAGACCTGAAATCAGAATGTTTAGAGGCAGATATAATAGTTGCTGCTGTTGGAATTCCAGAGCTTGTCAAGGGTGACTGGGTTAAAAAAGATACGATAGTTATTGATGTAGGTATAAATAAAACCGATAAAGGTATTGTTGGAGATGTTGATTTTGATGAAGTTTCTAAAAATGCAAAAGCATTAACGCCGGTCCCAGGGGGTGTTGGACCTATGACAATCGCTTGTTTATTGAAAAATACTATAGAGTGTTTCAAAAGATCGCAAATTTAGGAATTAAATCTCACAATTTATTCTGTTACTCTAAGATATGAAAAAACCAAAGTATCCGTACAGGATTGCAATAATTTTTCTTTTATTAACTTTTCCAACAATTGGAGCCACTCAACTCGGTTGGTACCTTCACGATCAACAAACAGGTTTTGATTATGGAATGATAGTAGGCACTGTATCAGTAATCTATGCAGCTTATTTATTGTACGAAAAAAAATGGAGAGAGGAAGATGAAGATTAGTTTATGGAAAAAATAATTTTTTTTGGATTAGTAATCCCTATTATGGGTTACGTTTTATATTTAGGTGGCATGGCAATTATGAATGGATTTAATGCTAAGGAAGCCAATAGAGCTGAAAAAGAAGAAGTTGAAGAAGAAGCCAAGACAACCATATCAGCTGATAACAGTTCATTGAGTGATGAATTAGCAAAATTAAATAGTTTGCGAGAAAGTGGAGTGCTTACTCAAGAGGAGTTTGAGAAAGCAAAAAATAAATTATTAAATACCTAAGATGTTAAGAATTATTCCCAATAAAAATAATATTGGGGCTGAGATTGACACCGATCTTCAAAAACTTTCGAAAGAAAATTTCAAAATCATTATGAATGCTCTAAATAAATATGGGATGATCTTTTTTAGAAGACAAAATCTTTCTTCTAAACATTATGTTGAGTTTGCTAAAAATTTTGGAAAACTCGCAGATTATCCTAGATTAAAAGGATTAAACAAAAAATATCCTCAGATAACAGTTGTTCAAAGAAAAGAAAGTGATAAAGGGCCAAGTTTTGGGGAGCAGTTTCATACAGACTCTATTTATACAAAAAAACCACCAAGATTTACAATGTTGTTATCAAAATTAGTTCCAAGAAAAGGAAAAGCAAATACAGAGTTTTGTTCGCAGTATTATGCTTTTAAAGATTTAACTGGATCTATGAAACGAAAGTTATCAAGTTTAAAAGGTGTCTATTCCTCAGAAGGACCTATTTCAATTACGACAAAAGAGAGAGTAAAAGAGAAGGGCAAGAAAATAAAAGAATTAAAATCCGTTCATAAGATTATAAGAAAAATTAGCAAAGACTATGCAATTTACTCTAGTCCAGGTCATCTAGTTGGATTTCAGCCAAAAATAAAAAATGCAAGTGATTTAAAAAAAAAATTGTTCAAACACCAAATTAAAAAAAAATTTCAACACTCATTAGAATGGGAAAAAAATCAATTAGCGATTTGGGATAACAGATCCATGTTGCATCAAGCAACACCTTTTAAAGGTAATAGAATTATGCACAGAATAACAATTCTTTAATTTTTCCTCATTAACCACAAGTTATCACCTCCCAAAAAATAAATTTTACCATTTTCAGGATGTACTTGAATGTCTCTTAGTCTTCCAATCTTATCCTTAAAGACTACATTCTCTTTGACATTAGACAGATCAGAAAAATCAATTGCTCTTAATGATTTATCTTTTAAAGAAGTTACTAGAGCAAGACCATTCCATTCTTTAAATTCCGAACCTTTGTAAATTGTGATGGCACTGGTTGCAATTGAAGGAACCCAATATTTAATAGCTTTCGTGAAGCCAGGCTTCCATTTTGGTCCAATTTTACTACCTGAATAATTTGTTCCACCCCAGCCTAAAATTTTCCATCCATAGTTTTCACCTTTTTTTGCCTCACCAAACCAGTCCCCTCCTTTAGCGCCGTGATTACTCATATAAATTTTTCCATCATAAGGAGACAAGGTTAAACCTTGAGGGTTTCTAATACCTATTTGATATATTTCTGGTAACCAATCTGATTTACCTTCAAACTTAGGATTATCTTTAGGTATACTTCCATCTAAGTGTATTCTTATAATACTGCCTGGATGTTGAGTTGGATCTTGTGCAATCATACCTTGTCCTCTTTCACCAGCAGATGCAAATAAATAATTATCTTTAATAGCAAGTCTTGATCCAAAATGATAACCAGAGTCTATTGGTGGATTAGCTTGAAAGATATTTTTAAAATCTAATTCTTGTTTATTTAATTTCGCTTTTGCAATTGAAGTGCTAGTTTTCCAATTAACTCTATTTTCAGTATAAGAAATCCAAACAGTATTGTTTTGATAAATAATATCTAGCAATCCTCCTTGACCATACTCTAAAAAATTCAAATTATGTTTTACTTCTAATATTTCTTTTGTAACAATATTTATAATTTTTATTTTTCCACTTTTTTCAGTAACTATAATTTCATCTTTACTGATAAAAGATGAGCCCCATGGATCTTTAAGTTTAGCAATTTTTTCAAAGTTTAAATTTGCAGAAAAACCATTTGACCATAGAAAAGTAAAAAAAATTATAGATAAGAAAAATCTAATCACTTTATGACAGTTTAGATCTACCACCATCAACAGCAATTATCTGACCTGTGACCCAAGAACTATCATCAGTTATTAAAAATTTAGCTAATGAAGCTGAGTCTTTACCCTCACCCAACCTTTTTAAAGGATGAGCCTTTGCAATACCTTCTGCTATTGCTGTATTTTTTAACATTGGTTCTGCAATTTTAGATTTTGTTAAACTTGGAGCAACACAGTTTACTCTAATGTGTGGAGCAAATTCTGCAGCAAGAGAAACTGTTAAACCTTCAACGGCTGCTTTTGTAGATGCGATGATAGCATGATTAGTAAAACCTCTTTGTGCAGCCACAGTTGAAAATAAAACAATTGAACCTTTGTTCTTTTTTAGGCTTTCTTGATATCCTTTGATTGCCTCAACAGCTGAATATAAATTTAACTTCATGCATTTATTGAAATCTTCTTCTTTTACCATTCGTAAAGGTTTTAAATCAATTGAACCAACACAGTAAGCAATCCCTTTTACTTCTGATACATCAGCTTTGACTTTTTCTATAAAGCCTTCTTCTAAAACATCAGCAACAGTAAATGAGCATCCTAACTTACTTGCAATAGCGCTTACTTC
Organism: uncultured Pelagibacteraceae bacterium; assembly: GCA_902604525.1. Classification (GTDB taxonomy): domain Bacteria; phylum Pseudomonadota; class Alphaproteobacteria; order Pelagibacterales; family Pelagibacteraceae; genus Pelagibacter. Next base: position 46,659 of record CACKYY010000005.1, read on the forward strand.
ACTTTCGTTCCTTGCGACTAAATGAATGTCATTACCAGAATTTTTTAATTGTTTTGAGAGGCTAGAACCAATAGATCCTGTCGCACCGAAAATGAGATATTTTTCTGACATAAAATTTTTTATTAGTTATATTTAATCATGAAGTTATTTTTTATACTTGGTAATCAGTTATTTCCAACAAAATACATCGACCGCTACAAAAAAGACCATACTTTCTTTATGGCAGAAGACAAAGGTTTATGCACTTATGAAAAACATCATAAACAAAAAATTCTATTGTTCCTATCCTCTATGCGGTCCTACGCAGATAGTCTTAAGAAAAATAAATTTAAATTAGAATATTCAAAAATTGAAGATAAAGAATTTAGTGAAGATTATTTAAAAAAATTAAAAAAAATTATTACCAAAAAAAAAATCAAAGAAGTTTCTAGCTTTGAGATAGAAGACAAACCCTTTGAACAAAAGATTTCTGTGTTTTTTAAAAAGGAAAAGATTGATTGGAATATCCTCCAAACACCAATGTTTTTAAATTCTCGTGAAGAATTTAAAAAATATCTAGGAAACTCAAAAAAACCATTTATGGCAACCTTCTACAAAGAGGTAAGAAAAAAATCTGGAATATTAATGGGTTCTGATGGCAACCCTGTAGGTGGTAAGTGGAGTTTTGATGAAGACAATAGAAATAAATTACCCAAAGATATTTCAATACCTAAATTTCCTAAAATTAAAGAGACAAATCATACAAAAAAATTAAAACCTATTATTGAAAAGTTATTCAAAGAACATCCAGGTAATACAGATCATTTTTGGTTTGCAACAGAATATGATGACGTTGTCAAACTTTTGAATTTTTTTATAAAAGAGAAATCAAATCTATTTGGTGACTATGAAGATGCTGTAGATCAAAAAGATAATATTCTTTTTCATAGTGCTCTAAGTCCTTATATTAATCTTGGATTAATAACGCCAGAATTTATTATTCAAAAAGTTTTAGAGTTTCATAAAAAAAATAAAATTAGAATGAATTCTCTTGAAGGCTATATTCGTCAGGTAATTGGTTGGAGAGAATTTATGCGAGGAATTTATCAAGGTTATTCAAAAGAAATGGAAGCTGGAAATTTCTTTAAACAAAATAGAAAAATGAAAAATTCTTGGTACGAAGGAAATACAGGTCTTCCACCATTAGATTATGCGATTAAAAATGCTGTTAATCATGGTTGGTCTCATCACATAGAAAGATTGATGATTTTATCTAACATTATGAACCTATGCGAGATCAAACCTATAATTGTTTACAAATGGTTTATGGAAATGTTTGTAGACTCATCTGATTGGGTAATGGTTCCAAATGTTTATGGGATGGGGCTGTTTAGTGATGGAGGAATTTTTGCAACCAAACCTTATATATGCGGATCGGCATACTTTATGAAAATGATGGATTTTAAAAAAGGTGAGTGGTGTAACACAATGGATGGACTTTACTGGAGATTTATAGATAGAAATAGAAAATTCTTTTTAAAAAATCCTCGTTTGTCAATGATGGTAAGGATATTTGATAAAATGAAACTAGATAGAAAAAAATTAATTTTATCTGAAGCTGAAAAATTTATTAAACAAAATACCGCATAGTGAAAAAAGAAAATCTGCCGTCTAAAATTTGTTTAGTTTGCCAAAGGCCTTTTAAGTGGAGAAAAAAATGGAAATTGAACTGGGAAAAAGTCAAATATTGCTCAAAAAGGTGTTCTAATAAAAAAATCTAAATATGAATTTGGAAAAATACAAATGGAAAAGTAGAATTTTGCTTGTAATTACGCCTAATTTTAAAGACCAGTCATATCAAAAAGTAAAAAAAATATATCAAAGCAAGATTAAGGAATTCCATAAAAGATATGTAAAATTGATTTGTAAATCAGATAAAAACAAAACTTTTTCAATTAATCTTATTGGTTTTGATGGAAAATCAAAAAAAATAATGAATGATTTAAAGCCCAAACTAGTTTTCCAAATAATTGACAAGATGCCATTAGGTAAAAAAATTAAACCAATTAACCTATCTTTATATTCTGATTATAATCCTAAAACCACAACACATGGATTGGGATTTAAAAATAAAGAAAAAGCTCTATTCACAATTAATACAATTAAAAATAGATCTACGAAGTATCAAGTAAATGTAGTTTCAACCATGCTGGGTAGAGCTAAAAATCATCCAAACAAAACTAAAGATATGGGTAGTGCTATAAAAGTATTTGATGATTGGTTGAAAAAATATAAGAGAAAAAAAAATGAAAAGTAAGATGTCTAATTTTTTAAATAAAATAATAATTTTAACAATTTTAATAATACCCAACATTGTTAATGCAGATTTTTTTGAGGATATAACTGATAAAATTGTAGATAATCCAAAAAGACTTAGTTATGGCATTTCTGTTGCTGATATAAATCAAAATGGAAAATATGAATTTATAGTTACAGGATTTAGTTATCCTAATTTAGCTTTATCATATGATGATGGAATATTAATTAATATTGCTAATCAAAATATATTTTCTGATGAATCTAGAAAAACTATTGGTGTTGCAGCATGCGATGTTGATAGAGATGGTTATGAAGAAATATATTTTCTTAACACAGATTCATATAGTGGAACAAAAAAATATTCAGACAGACTTATAGACTTAGAAGGAAGCAAGTTTTTAGACATGTTTGAAATTGAAAAAAATAAAGAGGATTTAAATTTAACAGCAGGTAGATCTGTTGTTTGTGTGGATAGGAAAGGTAATGGCGAATATGGTCTCTATGTATCAAATTATGGTGGACCAACGAGGTTTTATGAGATTGAAGATAAAAAGATTAAAGATAAATCAGTTAGCTTAAATTTAGATAAGGTTACAGGTGGAAGGGCAGTTGTTTCAGGGCATATTTTAACAGATAGATCTGATATTTTTGCAGCAAATGAAAGAGGTGCAAATTTTCTTTTGAAAAATAATAATGGGGTTTTTGAAGACGTGGCTTTTGATTATCGAGTGGATGATGTTATCCAAAACGGAAGAGGAACTGCATTATCAGACATACTTTATCGAGGAAGATTAGATATAATAAGTGGAAATTGGCAGGGTTATCACAGAGCTTACGCCTTACAAGATAATCAATTTAAAGATATAGGTAATAGTAAATTTGATAAACCTTCAAGAATTCGAACAATTATATCTGCTGATTTTGATAACGACGGTTATGATGAAGTCTTCATGAACAACATAGCTGAGCCTAACAAGTTATTTAGGATAAAAGAGAATGGAGCTTTTGAGGAAATAATACTGGAAACAGGCCTTGAACCTGATGGATTTGGTACAGGAGCTGCAGTTGCTGACATTGACGGTGATGGTATTTTAGAATTACTAGTTTCTCGTGGTGAAAGCAAAGAACAGGCATTAACTTTATATAAAGCAAAAGTTGATAAACAGAGCAAATATTTGAGAATTAAGCCTCTTAATAAATTTGGAGCTCCAGCGAGGGGTGCAACAGTTACATTATTTACAAATCAAAGAAAACATTCAAAAACTATTGATGCTGGATCTGGTTATTTGTGTCAAATGGAGCCTGTGGCACATTATGGAATTAGAAAAAACGAAAAAAATTTTAAAGTAGAAGTTAAATGGACTGATGGTACTAAAAATTTAATCAAAATAACTTCGTTAAATCAAACAGTTACTGTAAAACAAAAATGAAAAAAATCTTATCTAAATTCATTTTAATTTTCTTCGTTTTTTTTCAATTTGAATCATTTGCAGAAGAAAAAAATTATCATAAAGAATTAATTACTGATTGGTCTAGAATATTTCCAGATCAAAATAGAAATGCAGCTGGACCAAAGTTTTTTAAGTATATTATAGATAAAGAAATTACATATAAAGATTTTACAGAATTTAATAAATTATATTGTGCAGTTTCTGGATCATTAATTGAACCAAATAGCGAACCAGATTTTCTATACGCTAAAGAGAGCAAATCTGGCGAAAAAATTTGTGGTGACTACTATAAGTGCTGCATTCCTTGCTCGTGCGATATTATGAAATATTCTGAAATTGAAAAGATGACTCATAAATTTTTGGATGGTTTAAAAGATTTCTATGTATTTACCATCAGAAATCCTTGCAAAAAGAAAGATTTTCCCGACCGGGTAAATAAAGATTACTTTTGTGATGGTGAAAAAATCAATAATAATCAAGTCTATAATCTTAATGATCGAGTAGTAATAGGTTTATTACATGAAGGAAGAAGCTGTAAAAAAGAAGAGATAGATTTTGTAAAAAGTCACCAAGTAACGGGAAGGTTTTGTGAATTACGAAATAATACTCCTTTAGAAAATTTAAAAACTGGAATGGGCGATATATTTATAAAGCTTGCCAGATAATATTATTTAATTTGTTCAAAGAATTGTTCTGAGCTAAACTGAAACTAGTGAATATTATCATAATACAACACATTAAGATAGAAGACCCCGGATATATCAAAGATTTAATGTTAGCTGATGGATTTAATCTAACCACTGTTGAGTTAGATGAAGGTGAAAAAATACCTGAAGATTTAAATAAATTTAATGGAATGTTTTGTATGGGAGGTCCAATGGACACCTTTATGGAAAAGCAGTATCCATGGTTAGTAGAGGAGAAGAAAAAAATTAAAGAGTTTGTTGTGGATTTAAAAAAACCTTACTTAGGATTTTGTTTAGGCTGTCAGTTACTAGGAGAGGTAATAGGGGGGCAAGTAGTTAAATCAAATCCTGCTGAGATTGGAATGATGGATATCAACTTTACAAAAAAAAAAGAAGTTGACAATTTGTTTTCAAAATTTCCAAACCAAATTAAAAGTCTACAATGGCACTCTTATGAGGTGCAGGGTATTGAAAATCATAAGGATGTGACTTTGTTAGCTTCGTCACCGGTTACAAAATTTCAAATTTTTAAATACCAAAACCACGCCTATGGAATTCAATTTCATATAGAAATAAAAAATACCACAGTCAAAGAATGGGGATGTGTACCAGAATATAAAAAAGCTTTGGAGGATCAGCTTGGTAATGGTGCGTTAGAAAAATTTGATCAATCTGCAAAGGATAACATGAAAGATATGAATAACTATTCTAAAATCCTTTATGATAATTTTAAAAAACTTTTATGAACAATAAAATATTTGAATGGGCTGGAGTTATAACTGCAATATTATATTCTTTGTTTGTAGCTTTAAATATAGGGATTGAATTTTTCGGTTTTTGTTTATTACTTTTTTCAGCAATTTTAATCGGAATATGGGCTTATAGGGGCGGTCATAAGGGAATTTTATTTCTACAATTTTTTTATGCAACAGCCGGTATTATTGGGATGGTACGTTGGTTTTAATTAAAGCTTGATATTATTTTTGGAATATAATTTTTAAAATTAAAAAAACCTTTGTTGCAATATTGCCAGGACAATCGATCAAGATCCCTGTATAAAAAATCTAATTTAATATTATTTGAATTTAAAGAATCTAAGTTTTCACCAACAGTTGGATATAGTCCGTAACAATTTTCAATATTTTTAATTTCACTAATATCAATAACCTCACACTCGATAGAATTATCTTTTAATCTTTGTTGTTGGTCATTTATTAAAAGAGACTTAAATTCCACTGATTTTTCACTGAGCTTGATAGATCTATTTTCATTTTTAACAGCAAGTATGTATATTTTTTTAAAATTATTTTCTTTGAAGTCAGTGATTTCAAATGAGAGATTATTTTCAAAAATTATAAGATTTTTACCTTCTAAATCCTGCGAGTTAATGAGATCTTGTTTAATTATAGAGTAAGTTTTTTCTGAAATTTTTGGAGGAGCATTCTCATTTAATTTGATGCTTTGAAACCTGTTATTGGTAAATTTTTTTATGTTCCATTCACTTGCAAGGTAATGCTTACCTTGAGTTTGAATTCCAGCTACCCATCTCCAACCAAGGGTATTAGATGCAGCATCTCCGTCATACAGATGTTGCATAAAAAACTCAGCACCAAGTTGCCAAGGTAATTCTAGAGTGAAAATCCAAATACTCGCAAACCACATTCTGGTATGGTTGTGAAGATAGTTATTCTCTTTGAGTTCATTTACCCAGTAATTAAAGCATTCAATATTTGTTTTCCCTTCGATTGCATTTAAATATTCTTTGTTATCTTTGAAATCCTCTCTTATTTTTTTTAGCTCTATTAAATAATCATTCCATACATTTGGTCTTAGCTCTAGCCAGCCTTTCCAATAAGTACGCCACAAAACCTCTTGAATAAATTTTTCATTTTTTGCAAAAGAAAATTTATCAAGAGATTTTTTTATTATTTCTTTTTCACTTATTATCCCGTGTGTAATGTAAGGTGATAAGCACGAGACATTAGATCTACTCTCTGGACCAAGATCAAAATTCCTTAATTTAGAGTAATCTGTTAAATTATTTTCAACAAAATGATTTAGTTTTTCAATGGCTTTCGCCCTCGAAGCCTCAAATAACATATTTAAATTACCTAGATTTTTTTTTCTTTAGACCAAGCTTGTCACTATGTCTTAATCTTAGTACAACAATTGCTCCAGCGATCAACAGTATAGCAACTGCCTCATAAACTAGAGCTGTAGGATCCATTTCTTTTCCTTGAAGAATAATAAATCGAGCAAGAGCTGTTATTGCAATAAGAAGTGGTAGAGTAATGCTTATAGATTGTTGATTCCAAAAAACTCTTACCATTGCAAGCACTTCTAAATACAGAAACATTAAAAGTAAATCAGCTAAGGTAACTAGTTGATTTGTAAACATATTTAATATTTCAATGCCAACAGCAATTACAGTGCTGATTAAAATAATACACATCAACCCTAATTGTAAGTTTTTTGCTATCTTATCCATTATTTATCTTTACTAAACGGTAGCCATTTTTCAAATACTGATTTTGAAGAACCATCATACGGAATCGAGTAAGAATATGGGTTTGGACTAGTTAAAACTTCAATTCCTTTTGAAAAGACAAATATAAAAACTATAACAAAAACAATAACCATTATCTTAAAGGGGTCAAAATTTTTTGTCTTAAAAACGCTAGCAGAACTCTCTTCTGCTCTGTGAAAATGTTTAAATGTCATATAGACTGCAAAAATCAAACCAATATGAGCTAAAAATAGACCTGCCCAACCAAATGCAAAAGTTGTATATGAAAAAACATATAAACTAAAAACAGTGGTCCAAATAAAACTTAAGACTAAAAGAATTTGTAACCTTACTGTTTTAGGAAGAGCCCTCAAATCATTTTTACTATCATCAAATAAAATATTAGCTGCCTCTATCATCCAATTTTTTAATGATTCCATAAATCTAAGATATAGTTTTAAATAAATTTGACAAACGATAAATTGACCTAAGATTTATTAAGAACGTAGTTTTTTCTTATGAAAATTAATAAATCTTTCAACATTTGTTTTATTAAAGGTTTTATTTTCTTCAAAAGAAACTTTTTTCATAGAGTAGGCTGCACTTTTAGTTTGTCTGGAAATTATTGTAACATTCCCTTTGTAAAGTTTAAGTTTAACTGAACCATTAACTTTATTTTTACTTAGATCCACAATCTTTTGGAGTTTAAATCTTTCTTTTGAATACCAGTAGCCATTGTAAATAAGCTCTGCATATCTTGGCATAATTTGATCTTTTTTATGCATTGTATCTTTATCTAGAGTTACAGACTCCATTGCACGATGGGCATGCATTAACAAAGTACCCCCAGGTGTTTCGTATACACCTCTAGACTTTATTCCAATAAATCTATTTTCAACTAAATCAACTCTGCCAATTCCATTTTTACCTGCAAGTTGATTTAATTTTTCTAATAATTTTGCTGGAGAATTTTTTTTCCCATTCACACCAAATGGATCCCCGTTTTTAAAATTGATAGTAACAAAAGATGCTTTATTTGGTGCCTTTTCTGGCGAAACTGATCTTTGAAAAATAAATTCTGGCGCAAAATTTTTTGGATTTTCTAAAAGCTTACCTTCAGTAGAAGTGTGAAATAAATTATCGTCTACTGAAAAAGGAGACGCACCTTTTTTATCCTTTGGAATAGCTATGTTGTGTTTTTTTGCATAATTAATTAGATCAGTTCTTGATTTTAATTTCCAAATTCTCCAAGGAGCGATGATTTTTATTTTCGGGCCAAAGTAATGATAGCCTAATTCAAATCTTACTTGATCGTTTCCTTTACCAGTCGCGCCGTGGGAAACTGCAAAAGCTTTAAATTTTTTAGCAACTCTAATCTGATCTTTAGCTATGAGTGGTCTTGCTATGGATGTACCCAACAAGTAAACACCCTCATAAATAGCATGACCTCTGATCATTGGATAAACATAATCTTTAACAAAGATATCTTTTAAATCTTTAATAATTATTTTAGTAACACCAAATTTTTTTGCATTAGAGATAATTTTTTTTCTATCAATCTCTTGTCCTACATCTGCGGTGTAACAAATTACTTCTGCGTCATAATTTTCTTGAAGCCATTTTAAAATTATAGAGGTATCAAGCCCTCCAGAGTACGCTAGAACAATTTTTTTTTTTGATTTCATTAAATTAACTACAAGCTTTTCGAGATGCGTTATAAGCTTTAGTAAATCCTAGCAACGAATAGTGATCAATTGTTTGAGAACCTTTTTGATTGTATCCCGTAATCATTATTCGAGAACCTTTTCTCATTTGCTTAATCATTTTCAATTCAACTTTATTATCAGCAATCCAAGCAAAACCTTGTTCTTTAATGTCAAATTTAAACTTATTTTTTCCTGAGGCAGCAGTAACAGAGTTGCTTTTGTTAAATTCATACCCTGGGGTAACACTCACTTCATTGGTAATGCTTTCGTTTGGTCTAAAGGCTACAAATAATTTTGCATCTCTCTTGTTTGTTTTTGGAGCTTGCAAGATAGGTGATGATTGTGCGAAACAAACTTTTCCGCTTGCTTCAGAAACTACCATTGCTTCCCAATCTTTGTATTTGCCAATTTTTTTTACTTCTTGAGCTTGAAGCTGATTGAAGCTAGTTAAAAATAAAATAATAAAAAACGCTGTAATTTTTTTAGTTATGGACATGGATTTGGGTAAATTTTTTGAACATGGTTTATTTCTTTAATGACATTATCTGACAGATTAACATTTACACTTTCTATATTTGTTTTCAACTGCTCCATTGTTGTTGCACCGATAATTACACTAGTCATAAAGTCTTGTATTTCACAAAATTTTATAGACATTTGACTCATATCAAGATTATGTTTTTTGCTTATATTGTAATAAAGCTCTACCGCTTCCTCAGTATTTGGCTTTCTATATCTTGTCCAAAAATCAAAATCTCTTTCCATTCTTGATCCTTTTGGAAATTTTTTATTTCTATATTTTCCACTCAAATAACCACTTGCAAGAGGAGAATATGATAAGCATCCGATTTCTTCTCTTATTGATACTTCTGCTAATCCAACCTCGTAAGATCTATTTAATAAACTATATGGGTTCTGGATCGACATCATTCGGGGCAAATTTTTGTCCTTTGAGAGTTTAAGAAAGCTCATTGTTCCCCAAGGTGTTTCATTCGATAAACCAATGTATCTAATTTTACCCTGATCTATGTATTTGTTTAATTCTTCCAATACATCTTCAAATTGGCTCCAATCATTTTCTTGATGAACATAACCTAATCTTCCAAAGTTATTTACTTTTCTTTCTGGCCAATGAAGCTGATATAAATCAACATAATCAGTTTTTAATCTTTTAAGACTATTATTTAAAGCGCTCTCTAAGTTAGGACCTACAAAACTATTTTCTCCATTTCTTAAATAATCCCTAGCAGGTCCTGCAACTTTAGTTGCAAGAATTACCTTGTCTCTTTTTTTAGTTTTCTCAAACCATTTTCCAATTATTTCTTCTGTATCGCCATAAGTTTCTTTTTTGGGAGGTACGGCATATAATTCTGCTGTATCCCAAAAATTGACTCCCTGATCCAAAGCAAAGTCCATTTGCTCAAATGCTTCATTTTGCGTATTTTGTTCTCCCCAAGTCATAGTTCCGAGACAAATTGTGCTTACTTTTAAGTCCGTGTTTCCTAGATTTTTGTAATTCATTTGAAAATTATGTTAACGTTTTATAAACCTTTTAAGGTATCTTGAATAATTAGTAAAAGGCTATTATATAACATCCATATGGAATTTGATAAAAACGGAATACTAAATAGAACAAAAGCAGCTCAGCAATCCACTGTTGTAATGGATGAAGGTTTAAGAGCCTACATGCTAAAAGTTTACAACTACATGGCAACAGGAATTTTATTAACTGGAATAGTTGCACTATTAACATTTAAAATGTCAGTCGTTACTAATGATGCTGGATCTATTGTGGGTCTAACTCAAATGGGTAATGCAATTTATATGTCAGGTCTAAAATGGCTTGTAATGCTTGCGCCTTTAGGAATTGTTTTTTATATGAGTTTTGGAATTAATAAAATGAGTGCATCAAAAGCTCAAACAACTTTCTGGGTTTTTGCTGGTTTGATGGGTTTGTCTTTATCCTCAATTTTATTAGTTTACACAGGAATGAGTGTAACAAGGGTATTCTTTATTTGTTCAGCAACTTTTGGTGCAATGAGTATTTATGGTTACACCACAAAAAGAGATCTGACTAAATTAGGTTCTTTCTTAATGATGGGATTAATTGGAATAATTATAGCTTCAATAGTTAACATATTTATGAAATCATCGATGATGTATTTTGTGATTTCAATATTAGGGGTATTAATTTTTGTTGGCCTTACTGCTTACGATACGCAAAAAATTAAAAATATGTACGCAGTTAGTGATACAGGCGAAATCATGGGTAAAAAAGCTGTTATGGGTGCTCTTACTCTTTATCTGGACTTTATAAATCTATTTATAATGTTATTAAGACTTTTTGGCCAAAGACGTTAATTTTATTATAGCTTTTTCCAATTTGTATTTTTTAATAACAATCTAAGCTCAAAAGAGTTTTTTAAAATCTTACCATTTGTATCTGTAATCAAATATTTAAGATTTTTATCTTTTGGCTTAAAATTTTTACAAATTTTATAAATTGCATTTTCAGTTGCGTTTCTAAAAACACTAAAGCTCACCTGTTTGCTAGAAATATTTAACCCATAATCTTTCCAAGATCCTTCAGAAACCATTTTTGCATACAGATCCAATATAATTTTAAGTTCATCTTTTTCAAAGAACTGCTTTTGCTCTATTTTATTTTGAGGGTTATTGATTATTAATTTTAGATTATTGCGCATCAATTTTATGTTTATTAATTAGTGGTATTTGAAACGCAGTAAAAATTATTGTTATTGGCAGCATTCCCCATACTTTAAAGTTAACCCAGAATTCCTCAGTTTGTGTTCTCCAAACAAACTCATTAAGTACAGCGAGCCCAAGAAAAAAAAACATCCATCTTTTGTTTAGTATCTCCCATCCAATATCAGATAAGGGTATGGATTTACCCATAATTTTTTTTAAAATAGGTTCTCTTGTAAAATATTTTCCAAAAAATAAAGCTAAGGCAAATAAAATATTTATTATAGTTGGTTTTACATAAATAAATATTGGATCATTAAAATAAATAGTTAGTCCTCCAAAGAATGTGATTAATATTCCACTAACCAATGGCATTGGAGGTATTTTTTTTTCAAAGAACCACATAACTGCCAAAGCAATTAAAGTTGCAACTATGAGTGGAGGTATTGCAACTGATAGATTTTTATCATTATTATAATAAAAGAAAAAAAATATTGCTAACGGCCCGAAATCGGTAATAAATTTCAAAAAAGATTTATTCACTAAAAGATATTAACATATTTGCCACATCACAAAACATTAATCTTTTTTGCATTGATTTTTATATTTAAATACCCATACTAATAACAATGGCAACTCAAAAAGCTAAATTCTCAATCGGTGACATTGTTAAACACAAACACTTTGAATTCAGAGGTGTCATCTATGATGTTGATTTTGAATTTAATAATTCTGAGGAATGGTATCAATCGATCCCAAAAAATGTCAGACCAAGAAAAGATCAACCATTTTATCATTTGCTTGCTGAAAACGATGAAATTACTTATGAGGCATATGTTTCAGAGCAAAACTTGCTTATGGACGATTCTGATGAGCCAATAAAACATCCTTTAATTGAAGAAATTTTTTCAGGAAAAAAGGGCTCAAGCTACTTCAAACTTTCAAATTAAGCATATCAATATTCCAACACATTTAGCTCAAATCTAGGCCATAAATACTCTTTAAATCCATGTCATATTCTGATCAAGGATGTTAAACGTTATATTTGGTCTTATTGTCTCCCCCTCTGCATTCTTGATCAGATAACTTTTTCATAATAGAAATCTCAAAATTAATAATTAAATACCAGGTATGTTTAAAATCTTTGAACCAAATAAAATTTTTCAAATAACCTCTAAAGCCCCAAAGTATATTTTATTTTTATTTGTTGTTGTTTTGACAGTTGGTTTGACAGAGGCATTAATTTTGTCACCAGAGGATTACAAACAAAGCGACGCAGTTAGAATTATGTATGTTCATGTTCCATCAGCATGGATCTCACTTGGAATTTTTTCGTCGATTACGTTTTTATCGATAAGTGGTTTTATTTTTAAAAATAAAAATTTTTTTTTAATAGCAAAAAGTTTAGCACCATCTGGATTTGTTTTTAATGTAATTGCTTTAGTTACAGGTTCTATTTGGGGCAAACCTACATGGGGAACTTGGTGGGCATGGGATGCTCGGATTACATCAATGTTAATTTTAGCATTATTTTTTGCTATGTATTTAATAGCTTGGAGAATTTACGAGAAAGAAGAAAAAGTTTTTAAGATTACTACTTTTATAACTATTGTTGGTATTATAAATGTTCCAATTACTAAATACTCGGTTGATTGGTGGAATACACTTCACCAGCCAGCATCAATTAATATTTTAACAAAAAGCTCAATACATTCCTCAATGCTTTTCCCGTTATTATTAATGACTGCGGCATTTGCTCTATTTTCGTTGTTAATTTTCTTAATGAAATATAATACAGAACTGATAAAAATTAAAAATAAAGGCTTAGATAGATTATGATTAATGAATTACTTTTTATGAATGGATATGCAGTGTACGTAATGTCTGCTTTTGGCTTTACTCTTTTAAGTTTTTTAGGCTTGTATATGATTACGAAGCTACAATTCGTTAAAGAGCAAAGTAAATTTGTTGCTAAGTTTGGGTCTTTAAATCCTGACAAAGCTAATTCTGCAAAAACACAAAGAATCAATAAAGAAATTTTAGCTAACGCCACAAATAACTAACTTTTGAACCATGTATGGTCGTAAAGTTAAATTAAGATTTTTGTTTGTAACATTAATTTTAGTTACATTAATTTTAACAGTTTTTTTAATTCTAAAATCTTTAGAGGAAAATGTAGTTTTTTTTCAATCACCAACTGAAATTAAAACATTATCAGAATTAGATACAAATAAAATTAGAGTTGGAGGAATGGTTAAAAAAAATTCAATTAATGTAAATTCTGATGAAGTTAACTTCATTATCACAGATTTTAAAAATGAAATAAATGTAAGTTATTCTGGTGCTGTCCCTAATCTCTTTGCTGAGGAAAAAGGGGTAGTTGCAGAAGGATTTTTAAAAGATAGAAATTTTTTTTCTGCCACTAAAATATTAGCTAAGCATGATGAAAATTACATGCCACCAGAAGTAAAAGAAGCTTTGGAGGAGAAATAAATTGATTTACAGTGTTGTCGGTCATTACTCACTTATCTTAGGTTTATGTGTTGGCTTAATTTTAATTTTTTTTTCAATTCAAAATTTTAAAAACTCAAATCAATTAGATACTAAAATTTTATCTTTTTCGTTTTTACAGTTATTTTTTGTTTTAATTAGTTTTTTAGCTTTAATTATTTCTTTTGTTATCTCAGATTTTAGTAACGAAACTGTATTTAACAACTCACATACGACTAAACCCCTTTTTTATAAAATTAGTGGAACTTGGGGAAACCACGAGGGGAGTTTGCTGTTATGGTTATTAGTTTTAACATTATTTATATTTATATTTTTATTAAGAACTAAAGATCAACCAATTAAGTATAAAATTTTAACACTAGGTTTTCAGCAAGTAATTATAATTGGTTTTTTTTTATTTCTCATTCAAACTTCAAATCCTTTTAATTATTTATTTCCAGTTCCAGATGAGGGCTTAGGATTAAATCCAATATTGCAGGATCCTGCATTAGCAATTCATCCACCAATTTTATATTTGGGTTATGTTGGTTCCTCTATTATTTTTTCATCTGCTTTAGCTGCAACCACCTTAAAAATGGTTTCAACAAGCTGGGCGGTACATATTAAAAAATGGGTTTTAATCTCCTGGATTTTTTTAACATTAGGTATTTTACTTGGATCAATTTGGGCTTACTATGAATTAGGTTGGGGAGGATTTTGGTTTTGGGATCCAGTAGAAAATGTCTCTTTAATGCCTTGGCTAGCTTTGACAACTCTTTTACACTGCATTTTAGTACTTGAGAGAAAAGAAATCCTAACTTCATGGGTTATTATATTATCTATTGCTACTTTTACTTTGAGCATGTGTGGAACTTTTTTAGTAAGATCTGGAATTCTAAATTCTGTTCATACATTTGCTAATGATCCAGAAAGAGGTTTATTTATTTTAATATTCTTATTTGCTTTAATTTTTTTGTCTTTATTCATTTTTTTCTTTTTTCATCAAACCAATAAAGATAATTCGTCTAATTTTTTTTGGTTAAGTAAAGAAACTTCAATTTTAGTAAATAACTGGTTTATGATGTATTTTCTATCAGTTGTATTGATTGGTACAGTTTATCCTATATTTTTAGACGTCATATCCTCTCAAAAAATATCTGTGGGGCCACCATTCTATCACAAACTCATTGCTCCATTTTTAATTCCTTTTTTATTTGCGATGGCAATTGGTCCAAAGTTAAAATGGATAAAATCTGATTTGAAAAACAAGATCTATCTGATTTCTTTATTAACTATCTCTATTTTAATATCTTTTTTTATTGTCAAAATTTTTAATACAAATATCCTTATTAACACTATTTTAATCTCAAGTGCTCTCTATTTATTTTTTATTACATTGAGAGATTTTTTTAATAAGAAATATAAAAATTTTGCTCAAAACACTGCTCATTTTGGATTTAGTTTATTGATTTTAAGTATTTTATTTAACAATTTATTTTCAAGTGAAATTATAACCAATTTAAAAGTAGGCGAAACTTATGATAATTCAAAAACTAAAATAGTTTTTGAAAGTATCAATCAAAAAACAGAAAAAAATTATAAATCTATAATTGCTAATTTTAATATTACAAATTCCGAAGGTATAAACAATAACTTGTCACCTGAACTAAGAATATATAATCAGCCTAATATCACAACTAGTGAGGCAGATATTAAAACTACAATAATGAAGGATAAATTTATTGTAATTAATCTTGTCCAAAATCAGGATTATTTTAATGTAAGATATCAAGTTAAACCTTTCATGTTGTGGATATGGTTATCGGTTATCATGATAAGCTTAGGTGGTTTAGTTAGTTTTTTACAAAAAAGAATATGAAAAAAAAATTAATTCCGTATTCAATAATATTAACATTTTTAATTATTTTTGCTGTTTTTTACAAAAGTTTAAAAGATACAAATATTTATACACCAGAGACGAAGATCAATAATGATATCCCAATTTTCTCGGCTGATCTTCTGCTTTTAAATGAGAATTCAAACTCAACTGAAATTTTTGAATTAGATAAATTCTATTTATTAAACATTTGGGCTTCTTGGTGTGTTCCATGTAGAGATGAACACCCAATATTAATGAGATTAAGTAAAAATAATAAATTAAATATTATTGGCATCAATTATAAAGATAACAAAAAAAATGCTAAAAGCTTTTTGGATGAATTAGGAAATCCTTATGAAAAAATCATTGTAGATAAAAATGGGACAAATTCAATCGAGTGGGGAGCTTTTGGTGTACCTGAAACTTTTATAATTTATAATAACAAAATAATTAAAAAATATATTGGGCCTCTTAATAATGAGTTGCTGTTAGAAATACAAAAAATAATAAAATGAAAATATTTAAAAATTTTGTAATTATTTTTCTCTTAATGACTATTAATAATATTAATGCGAATGAAAAGAGTGAAAGAAATGAAATCACAAAAAATCTCAGATGCTTGATATGTCAAGGACAGTCAGTTTATGACTCAGACTCTGATTTTGCAAACAGCATGAAAATTTTAGTAGATAAAAAATTAGACGAAGGCTTATCAGAAAAAGAAATATATATTTATTTTAAAGAAAAATATGGTGATTGGATTTTGTATGATCCTGGTCTCAACAAAAATACGTATTTACTATGGTTATTACCAATATTGATATTTCTATTTGGAGGTGCAATAATTGCTAAAAGTTTTATACTAAAGAAATAACTATTAATTATCTATGAAATTCAAAAATTTTCTGACTTCATTATTCTTGGTTTTTTTTACTTTTTCAGTGAATGCTGAAGAATTAAAAATAAAAAATCATAATACAGAATTTAATATTTATACAGGTATGTTCGATTTTAGTGATGATGGAAAAAAATCCACATTATTAGGTTTCCAACATCAAAATGAGAACTTGAATAAGGATACTTTTATAGGAAATCTTTCACCAATAACTGGAGCTTTAATCACGGCAGATGCTGCAGGTTATTTGTATACTGGTGTACAAGCTCAATATAAACTGGGTGCTTTAAATATTACTCCGAGTTTTACTCCTGGTTTATATTTTGAAGGAGACGGTAAAGACTTAGGACATTTGATCGAATTTAAAAGTGAATTACAATTTTCACTAGATTTGCCAAATACTAGCGAGCTAGGTTTTTCTTATAATCATATATCTAATGCTAGTTTAGGGGATAAAAATCCTGGGGCAAATAGTTATATGTTTAATTTCTTAAAAAACTTCTAATAAAACTTATGAATTTAAAAGATTGTCATAATTTTGCTGATTTCAGAAAATTAGCACAAAAAAAGTTACCTTCTCCAATTTTTCATTACATCGATGGCGCTGCAGATGATGAAGTTACGTACGCAAGAAATACAAGTGCATTTGATGATGTTGATTTGGTGCCCAATGTTTTAAGGGGTGTAGAGAATGTTGATTTATCGACAACAATATTTGGAAAGAAATTAGATTTACCTTTTTATTTATCACCTACCGCCTTACAGAGATTATTTCATTATGATGGTGAGAGAGCTGTAGGTAAAGCAGCTAAAAAATATAACACTATGTTTGGAGTATCGGCACTAGCTACAGTGAGTGTGGAGGAAATTTCTTCACTTGTTGATACACCAAAAATGTTTCAGTTTTATTTTCATAAAGATAGAGGACTTAATGATTCATGTCTTGAAAGAGCAAAAGCAGCCAAGTTTGATGTTATGGCTCTAACCGTTGATACAATAACTGGGGGAAATAGAGAAAGAGATTTGAGAACTGGGTTTACATCACCACCTAAACTAACATTATCAAGTTTATTTAGTTTTGCTACAAAGCCAATGTGGGGAATAAATTATTTAACAAAAGGTAAGTTTGAATTACCTCATCTTCAAGATTTTGTAAAAGAAGGTACAAGCACCAACTCTTCAATTGGTAATTATTTTTCTACAATGTTGGATCAGTCAATGAACTGGAAAGATGCTGAACAACTTTGTTCTAAATGGGGTGGTCATTTTGCTTTAAAAGGAATAATGAGCGTAGAAGATGCTAAGCGAGCGGCTGATATTGGATGTACAGGAATAATGGTTTCAAACCATGGTGGAAGACAACTCGATGGGTCAAGATCACCTTTCGATCAACTTGCTGAAATTGTTGATGCTGTCGGTGATAAACTGGATGTAATTTGTGAGGGTGGAATTCACAGAGGAACTCACATGCTTAAAGCATTATCATTAGGTGCAAAGGCATGTTCTGGGGGAAGATTATATTTATACGCTCTAGCAGCAGCTGGACAAGCAGGTGTTGAAAGAGCTTTAGAAAAATATAAGTCTGAATTAGTAAGAGATATGAAGTTAATGGGGTGCACTAAAATAAGTGATCTAAATAGAAGTAATTTAAGATTTAGAACATAGCAATCATGAATATAAATGATTGTTATAACTTTGAAGATTTTAGAAAATTAGCAAAAAAAAAATTACCATCTCCTATTTTTCATTACATAGACGGTGGCTCAGACGATGAGGTAACTCTAAATAGAAACACAAATGCTTTCAATGATTGTGATCTTGTTCCAAATATATTAGCAAGTGTTGGAGAGCCTGATTTATCCACAACAGTATTTGGCAGAAAAATTGATATGCCTCTTTTCTTATCACCTACAGCAATGCAAAGTTTGTACACTCCTGAAGGGGATAAAGCATCAGCAAGAGCTGCTGAAAAATTTGGAACGATGTATAGCATGTCTACGATGGCATCGTTTTCAATTGAGGAAATAGCCAATATTTCAAGTGGTCCAAAACTTTTTCAATTATATGTCCATAAGGATCAATCTATCACTGATGACTTAATTGATAGATGTCGAAGAGCAAATTTTGATGGGCTTTGTTTGACAGTGGATACTCTAGTTGCGGGAAACAGAGAAAGAGACCATAGAACTGGGTTTACCACACCCCCAAAATTAACTTTGGAAAGCTTACTAAGTTTTGCCATGCGTCCAGAGTGGGTTTTTAAATATTTAACAAATAAAAAATTTGAGTTAGCTAACATTAAACACAAAACTGACAAAGGAACTAACATTGCGAAATCAGTTATAGATTATATCAATGAACAATATGATCCTAAAATGAATTGGAAAGATGCAGAGTACTGTATTAAGAGATGGAATGGTCCTTTTGCATTAAAAGGAGTGATGTCGGTTGAAGACGCTAAAAGAGCAATTGATATTGGCTGCACTGCGATAATGATTTCTAATCATGGAGGAAGACAATTAGATGGTTCAAGATCTCCTTTTGATCAAGTTAAAGCTATCTCGGATGCAGTTGGTGATAAATTAGAAATTATACTTGATGGTGGTATTAGAAGAGGAACACATGTTCTTAAAGCCTTGGCTGCAGGAGCAACTGCTTGTAGTTTTGGTAAAGCATTTCTATTTAGTTTAGGAGCGGGAGGTCAAAAAGGTGTTGAAAGATTATTAGACAATATGCAAAAAGAAATTAGAAGAAATATGATTTTGATGGGATGCAAAAAAATTGAAGAGTTAGATGCGTCAAAAATAATATACCGGAACTAATCAATAGGAAATTGTTAGGATTATTGCAAATATCCTAAAAATTTTTTTTAAAAATCATGAATAGACATTAGTCTACTTTTCGTCTAGGTTTTCATTTTTAAAATTATGATACTTGCAAAAAATTTAGAAAATTTAGGAACAGAATCTGCATTTAGTGTCTTAGCAGAAGCTAAAGCATTAGAAGCTAAAGGCCATCCAATGATTCATTTAGGATTAGGTCAGCCAGACTTTAAAACACCGAAGCACGTTGTTGAAGCTGCAAAAAAAGCTTTAGATGATGGACATCATGGATATGTAATGTCTAACGGAATTCCAGAATGTAGAGAAGCTGTAACAAGGTGGATTAAAAAACAGTATAACGCTAATGTTGATCCTGAAAGAATTTTAATCATGCCTGGTGGAAAGCCTACGATGAGCTATGCCATTCAATGTTTTGGTGAACCAGGAGCAGAAATAATTCATCCTACACCCGCATTTCCGATCTATGAATCTATGATTAATTATACTGGTTCTACCCCAGTTCCATATGATCTTACTGAAGATAAAGATCTTAAATTTGATCCAGATAAAATATTATCTCTAATCACTGATAAAACCAGATTGTTAATTTTAATCAATCCAAATAACCCAACAGGTAGTTTTGTTGAGAAACCTGTAATAGATTATTTCGCAAAAGAATTAGAGAAGCACCCACATGTTACTATTTTAAGTGATGAAATTTATAGTAGGCAAATTTTTGATTATAAAGAAATGCCATCTTTTTTTCATTATGAAGCTTTAAAGGAGAGATTAATAGTTTTAGAGGGATGGAGCAAAGCTTACTCAATGACTGGTTGGAGACTAGGATGGAGTTATTGGCCAAAAGAAATGATTCCACATGTTAATAAGTTATTGATAAATAGTGTGTCTTGTGTGAATGCAGCTGCGCAATTTGCAGGTATAGCAGCTTTAGATGGTCCAGATGACTCGATTAAAGACATGCTAGATAAATTTACATTAAGAAGAAATTTAATTCACAAAGGATTAAATGATTTGCCAGGAATAGAATGTAGTTTACCAGGTGGTGCTTTTTATGCTTTCCCAAAAGTAATTGGTACAGGCATGAATGGATCTGAATTTTGTAAAAAAGCTATGCATGAAGCTGGAGTTGCTATTGTTCCAGGAACAGCATTTGGTAAAACTTGCCAGGATTACGTGAGATTTAGCTTTGCTGCATCTAGAGATAATATACAGCAAGCACTAGAAAATATAGGTAAGATGCTTTCTAAATAAGCTGTATTTTTTTATTTTTTTTTAATAATATTAAGATTAATGAACCAACAAGTTGAAACAGAATTAAAAAGTCTATTAAACAGTAGATATTCAACGTCAGAGTCTGCTCGTGGGAATTATGCGAGAGGTGAGGACACTTACGATCCAATTTTATCAAAAGCTGTAGTTTTTCCAGAAACTAATGAAGAGGTATCAAAAATACTAAAACTTTGTAACGAACATAAAGTTCCAGTAGTTCCATATGGAACAGGTACATCTTTAGAGGGCAATGTTGTAGGAAATGAAAATGGAATAACTATCTGCTTAGAGAAAATGAATAAAATTTTAAGTGTAAATACTGAGGATTTTGATTGCAGAGTTCAGGCGTGCGTAACAAGAGAACAACTGAATGAACATTTAAGAGAAGACGGCGTTTTTTTTCCTATAGATCCAGGAGCAAACGCTGCCTTAGGTGGTATGGCATCCACTTCGGCCTCAGGAACTATGGCAGTAAAATATGGGACCATGAAAACGGTCATTTCTGGTCTAACTGTAGTATTACCAAATGGAGATATTATAAACACAGGTGGCAGAACTAAAAAAACTTCAGCAGGTTATAATTTAACAAATTTATTTATTGGATCGGAAGGAACTCTCGGTATTATTACTGAAGTTCACTTAAGATTATCTCCTATACCCGAAAGTATAATGAGTGCGGTATGTCATTTCCCTTCATTAGAGGACGCAGTAATGACAGCTCAACAGGTAATTCAGTATGGTGTTCCAATTGCAAGGATTGAAATGCTTAATGCAGATCAGATGGGAATTTCTATCAATTACTCTAAATTAAAAGACATTGAGGCAGTACCAACTTTATTTTTTGAATTTCATGGATCTGAGTCTTCAAATAAAGAAAATATTAATATTGTAGAAGAATTATCAAAAGAAAATAACGGAAGCTCATTTAAATGGGCCAAAGACTTAGAGGATAGAAACAAACTTTGGCAAGCAAGATGGGATGTATATTATTCTGTTAAAGCTCTAAACGATAATGGAAGAGTTTATTCTACAGACGTTTGTGTGCCTATTTCAAAAATAACTGAATGTGTAAAATTTGCAGAAGAAAAAGCAAAAGAATTTGGAGTTAGAGCACCAATGGTAGGCCATATGGGGGATGGCAATTTCCATGTTGTATTACCTTACGATCCTACGAAAAAAGAAATGTACAAACAGCTCAGAGCATTTAATGGAACATTAATTAGAAAAGCTTTAGAGCTTGAGGGAACAATTACAGGTGAACATGGAGTGGGACTTCACAAAAAAGAATATTTACTTGAACAACATCCTGACAGCATTCCAGTTATGAAATCAATTAAAAAAACATTAGATCCGAATAACATAATGAATCCCGGAAAAATTTTTGATTTAAACTAATCTTCAACATGAAAAAAATCCTGATTACTAGAAGATTATTAAGATCTTGTGAGGATAAAGCCAAAGAAACATTTGAAGCGAAGTTTAATTTAAATGACGAATTATATTCTCAAAAAAAATTAATTGAGTTAAGCAAAGATCAAGATGGAATACTGTCATCTTTGACTGATAAATTAGACGCCGAAACAATTAATCAACTTCCAGACTCTATAAAAATTATTTCTAATTTTGCAGTTGGATTTGGAAACATAGACCTAGAAGCAGCAAAGAAGAGAGGTATTGCAGTTACGAATACTCCAGATGTTCTAACAGATGCAACTGCTGAAATAGGAATGCTGTTAATATTAGGTGCATGTAGAAGAGCTGCCGAGGGTATTGAAAGTGCTAAAGAAGGTGGCTGGAAGTGGTCTGCAGATTATTTAATCGGTAAGCAATTAACAGGTGCTAGACTTGGAATACTTGGGATGGGTAGAATTGGTCAAAAAATTGCAAAGGTTGCCAAATCTTTGGGAATGATCATTCATTACCACAATAGATCTAAGTTAAGTGAAGATAAAGAAAATGGAGCAACTTACCACGATAATTTAAAAGACTTACTTTCAGTATCAGATGTATTGTCTGTTTGTTGTCCAGCTTCAAAAGAAACAATTGATATGATTAACAAAGATACAATTGAATATTTACCTAAAGGAGCAATTGTAACAAACGTAGCTAGAGGGGATATTATAGACGACGAAGCTTTGATAGATGCTCTTGACCGAAGAAAAGTTTATGCAGTTGGATTAGATGTTTATAAAAATGAACCAAATTTAAATCCTGGATATCTAAAACATAAAAGCGCATTTATACTTCCACATTTAGGTAGTGCGACGAAAGAAACACGTACAGCAATGGCTAATTTAGCAATAGATAATATTGATGAATTTTTTAAAACAGGTAACTGTAAAAATAAAGTTAATTAACAATCTGCAGTTGTATTGATTAAATCTATTATTAATTAAAATTATTCTAAGCTGCTAGACTTATTTTTTAATTCAATCTACAATTTAAAAAAAAAAATTAAAGAGGGATATAATGAAAGCACAGGTGTTACACAAGTATGACCCAGAGATGAAAGAAAAGGTTTGGGTCACAGGTGAAGAGTTACCAAATCCAAAAATAGAGAAAGCCAGCGATGTAATTGTTAAAATTGGAGCTGCAGGTGTTTGCAGAACTGATTTACATATCATTGAGGGTGTTTGGAAACACATTACAGATCAAAATAATGATTTATTACCAATGGTTATGGGACATGAAAATGCTGGTTGGATAGAAGAAGTCGGTAAAGATGTTACAGGATTTAAAAAAGGGGATGCAGTTATTTTACACCCTAAAGTTTCTGGCACAGGAGGAACATGTTTAGACTGCAGAAGAGGAAATGATATGCATGCGGAAGATCCTATCTTTGCTGGTTTGAATGTTAAACATGGAGGATATTCAGAATTACTTCAAACAAGTGTTAGAAATTTGATTAAAATTCCAAAAGTTCTTGGTCCAATAGATGTAGCTCCTTTTTCTGACGCTGGTTTGACGGCGTACAGAGTAGTGAAAAAAGCTACAAGACATCTTCTGCCTGGAGAAACTTGTGTAATTATAGGTGCTGGTGGATTAGGGCATATAGCAATTCAATGTATGAAAGCGATGTGCGCTGCAAATATTATTGTAGTTGAAAAAGCTAAAGCACCTCTAGATCATGCAATGGAGCTTGGAGCAGACCATGGAGTTTTAATAGATGGTAATGAAATAGAGAAGGTAAAAGAGCTTACTAAAGGTAAAGGAGCAGAGGCTGTCATAGATTTTGTTGGTGAAAAAGGTTCAACACCAATGGGAATTAAAATGACTAAAGCAACCGGAACATTTTATATTGTAGGCTACGGTGAAGAAATAAGAGTTTTGGCGATTGATATGATCGATCAAGAGAAAAGTATAGTTGGAAGTCTTGTTGGTACATGGGCTGAATTATACGAATTAATGGAATTAGCTGACAAAGGTTTAGTTAAACTTTCTATGAAAGAATATAAACTTGAAGATGCTAACAAAGCTTTACATGACCTTAATGATGGAAAGATTAAAGGTCGTGCTGTTTTGGTTCCATAATTAACAACAAAAAGAGGGGAAAACATGAAGACAATAAAAACTTACGTAGTAGCACTTATCTCGGCTTTGTTGGTATTAAGTCCTGTTGCGTATGCTGATAAGTGGAGCGATCAGTTTCCACATATCAAGGCTACTGGAGATATTCCAGGTGAGTGTTCTTACGAAGCTATGTCTAAGAAAAATTACAAAGGTAAGACACTTAAAATAAACACACACGCTGTTCCAGTTATGGGGGAGCCAACAGCTTTACACGCTGAGCAATTTGCTAAACTTACAGGAGCAAAAGTTGATGTAACACATACGCCTGCTGGTGATTTGTATGCAAAAGCTATGGTTCCATTTCAAGCAGGTCAAGCTCCGTATGATATAGTTTTTGGATTTTCAAACTTTATCAATGATTGGAAAAGATACTTAGAGCCAGTTCCAAAAAAATATGTTGAGATGAAACAAATGCAAGACGTTACTCCATCTCACATTGGTATAGCATCTTGGGATGGTGTTATGTATCAGTTTCCAGTTGATGGTGACAGACACTATTTAAAATATAGAAAAGACGTGATTGACAATCCTGAGTATCAAAAAAAATATAAAGCTGATACTGGTAAAGAGTTAAGAGTTCCGCAAACATGGAAAGAGTATGGAGAAATGGCTGCGTACTTTAATGGTTGGGACTGGGATGGAGATGGCGAGAAAGAATATGGATCTGCAGAAGTTATGAAAAAAGATGACTTGATGTATGCAGCTTTTTATTCAAGATCTGCTGCTTACTCAAAAAATCCTAAAACTCCAGGTGGT
The DNA here is from genome assembly GCA_902604525.1 of uncultured Pelagibacteraceae bacterium. Lineage (GTDB taxonomy): Bacteria > Pseudomonadota > Alphaproteobacteria > Pelagibacterales > Pelagibacteraceae > Pelagibacter. Next base: position 71,714 of record CACKYY010000005.1, read on the forward strand.
TTTTTCTTTGATTTAAAAACTATGAAACCATTGATTAACAATCCAGGTTTTGTGGAAGCTTTAACCGACTGGGTTGCAGCTACTAAATATGTTCCTCCAGGAGGAATAAACTTTGGTCTTGGTGATGAAATTGGATCATTTGGTGGAGGACAAACTTTGTTTAGTTTCTCATGGGATGATGCATTTGTTGCTGCTATGCAACCTGACAGCCCAATTAACAACAAAGTTGGTGCTGCTCAATTACCTGGCGCAATGAAAGTTTGGAATAGATCAACAAACTCTTGGGATGAAGGCTTTAACCAAGCTCCTTTCTTCGTATGGGGATGGGCAGTTGGTGTTGCTAAGAAAAGTAAAGAAAAAGAAATGGCGTTTGATTACTTATGTTTCTTTGCAAACGAAGCAAATCACCAAGCTGACATAGGTATTGGTCGTTTCGGAGTTAACCCATTTAGAAATGATGACTTTAAAGCAGATGTTTGGACTCAAATTGGTTGGGATAAAGATATTGCCCAATCATATGTTGATACCCTAGCTCAGATGGAAGATAGTAAGAATAGAGTTTTCCCTTTGAGAGTTCCAGGTACATTTGAGTTTAACGCTGCATTAGCTACAGCTGCAGCAAAAGCTCTAGCTGGACAGTTATCACCACAAGCTGCCTTAGACGAAGCTGCTAAGCAGTGGGAAGATATACTTAATAGAGTAGGAAAAGATAATGTAAGAGCGGCTTACTCTGTTGGTGTAGCAATGGAAGATAACAAGCTTTAAAAAAACTTTGTGGCCGTCATAACGACGGCCACAACTAACAAATTCCAAAAATTACAATTATGAATTTTAAGCACAAGTATGTTTTTTTATTTCCTGGTTTATTTGTGCTTATAGGAATACTTATATTTCCTATTATTTTTACTATTAGATTAAGCTTATCAGGCTGGAACAGCTATACGCCTGAAATGAATTTTATAGGAATTACAAATTATATCAGACTTTTTACTGACGACCCAAGGTTTTGGGAGTCTTTTTTTAGACTGAGTTTTTTATCAGTTACCACTGTTATTCTTCAATACATTATTGGTTTTGCATTAGCACTTATAGTTTGGAGAGAAATTAAATTTAAAAGATTCTTCAGAGTTATTTTTCTAATTCCTATGATGACTACGCCTGTCATTATGACAGTAATTTGGAGAACATTTTTTCATGAGTCCCTAGGTCCTGTGAATGATCTTTTGGGAAACTTAGGAGTAGAGCCTATATTATGGCTCAGTGATCCAGTTATTGCTAAATTCACAGTAATTATTGTTGAGGTTTGGCAGTGGACCCCATTTATGTTTTTATTGTTACTTGCAGGTTTGTTATCTCTACCCAAAGAACCTTTTTTTAGCTGCAGCCATAGATGGTGCAAGTCCTTTTAGAAAGTTTGTATACGTTACATTTCCACTAATGGCTCCAATCTCAATTGGGGCAATTATTATTAGATTAATTGAGGCCTCAAAGATAATGGATACAGTTTTTGTATTGACTTCTGGAGGACCAGGTACTGCAACAGAGACCTCAAGTTTTTATATTTACATTAAAGGCTTGAGGGAGTTTCAAATGGGTTATGCTGCAACGCTTTCTTTTACGTATTTAGTTATAATGATCATAAGTTTAACGATCATAGCAAAAGTTTTAACAAAATTAATGATTAAAGAATAATGGAAAAACTTTACAAATTTTTAAAATATACTTTTATTATTCTCTGGACAGTTTTTATTGTGGCCCCTTTTCTGTGGGCTATTTCTACTTCTTTTAAAGATTTCCAGTCAGTAAATAGTAAGGTTACTTATATTCCTTGGCTAGATTTTGAACCAACACTTGAAGGATGGCGTGTATTAGTTAAGTCACCTGCAAGAGGTGGAGTAGATATTGTTGAACCTTACTTTAATAGTCTTTTTGTAACCTGCACTGCAAGTTTAATAAGTATAGTTTTAGGCACATTAGCAGCGTATGCTCTTTCAAGATTTACTTTTAAAGCTGGTTTTGTAAGAAATAACGATATTACTTTCTTTTTTATATCGCAAAGAATAATGCCACCAATTGTGTTATCGATACCCTTCTTTATATTTTTAAGTACGATAGGATTATTAGACAGTTTGATAGGACTAGTAGTAGTTTATATAGTTCTATTAATGCCTATAGCAGTTTGGATCATGGTAGATTTTTTTAACAGGGTTCCAAAAGAGTTAGATGAAACTGCATTGATAGATGGGTGTAATCCTTACCAGGCATTCTATAAAGTTGTACTGCCGAACTCTATACCAGGATTAATTGTTGCGGGTATGTTTTGTATTATATTTGGTTGGATAGATTTTTTCTTTGCATTTATTTTAACATTTACAGAAGTACAGTTATTACCTGTAAAGGTTGTAGCACTTAATTCCTCAATCACACCGTGGTGGAGCTTGTCAGCATCTGCTTTAATATCGGTCGCGCCTTTAATCATCGTTGCTTTTATTGTGGAGAGATATTTGTCTAAAGGAAATTTATCTGGAGCATTAAAATAATGAATTTAATTGGAGAAAATATAACTTACAAACCAGACGATCAGTTTCATTTAAACGATGTTTCATTTAATTTTAAAAAAGGAAATTTGTATACAATCTTAGGAAGAACTTTATCTGGAAAAACTACATTTTTAAAAACAATCGCTGGTCTGCTAAACCCTGATAGTGGAAATTTATCATTTGAAGATAATGATTTTATCAAAATACCTGTGTGGGAAAGAAATGTAGCAATGGTTTATCAACAATTTATTAACTATCCTCATCTAAATGTTTATGAGAATATAATTTTCCCGCTTAAACAAAGGAAAATAAGCGAAGATCAAATAAAGAAGGATGTAGAAGAGGCGCTTAAAACTGTAGGACTAGCCGGTTTCGAAAATAGGAAAATTCAAGAACTATCTGGAGGACAGCAACAAAGAGTTGCTTTAGCGAGATCATTAGCAAAAAAAGCAAAAATATTATTACTGGATGAACCATTAGTTAATTTAGATTACAAATTAAGAGAACAATTAAGAGAAGAATTTAAAAGAATATTCACACAAGGTTTATCTGAAGATACTATTTTAATCTACTCTACTACTGACCCACAAGAAGTCATGGAATTAAATGGTGAGGTAATAGTATTAGATGAGGGTAAAGTTTTACAAAAAGGACCTGCAAAAGAAATTTTTGAAAATCCTAGAACATTAAAAGTGGCTGAAATTTCAAATGATCCACCAATGAATATTTTAAAGGGAACAAAAAGTTCTGAAAAATTAAGTTTTGAAAATATTTTAATTAATTCTCCTTCCCATTTTAAAAATTTAAGTGATCAAGTTTATAATTTTGGGATTAGGGCCTCAGAAATAAATTTAGATGATCAAGGTGAAGAGTTTGAAATTGAACTTGCTGAAATTAGTGGCTCAGAAACCTTATTGCATTTAAAAAAAGGAGATTCCAAAGTGATAGCTCTTATAGAAGAGGTTATGAATTTTAAAATTCACGAAAAAGTAAAAATTAAATTTAATGAAAATAAATTATATGCCTTTGATCAAAATGAAGAATTAGTCTCTTCACCTTATGGAGTATCCCATGGCTAAAATTGAGTTGTCAAATATTTCTCATACTTATAATCCAAACGACACTAATCCAACTTACGCACTTAATCCGTTTTCTATGACTTGGGAAAATGGAAAGAGATACGCAATTTTAGGGCCATCTGGTTGTGGAAAAACTACAATGTTAAATATCGTTTCAGGATTAGTTAGACCATCAAAAGGAAAAATTTTATTTGATGAAAATGATGTTACAGATCTTATAACGGAAGAAAGAAATATAGCTCAAGTATTTCAATTTCCAGTCATTTATAACACCATGACAGTTTATGATAATTTAGCTTTTCCATTAAGATGTAGAAATTTTTCAGATCAAAAAATTGAAGAAAGAGTTAAATCAGTTTCAGACACTCTTAGATTATCATCTTTTTTAAAGTCTCCAGCAAGAAAACTTACTGCCGACCAAAAGCAACTCATATCTCTTGGAAGAGGATTAGTAAGAGAGGATGTTGCGGGTGTTTTGATGGACGAACCGCTAACTGTAATTGATCCAGATTTAAAATTTAGATTAAGAAGAAATTTAAAGGAAATTAATGAACAATATAAAACTACATTAGTTTATGTCACTCACGATCAAAATGAGGCAATGACCTTTGCTGACAATATAATTGTGATGGATCAAGGTGAAATAGTTCAAGTAGGACTTCCAAAAGACTTATTTGAAAAACCAAGAACTACATTTGTTGGGTATTTTATAGGTTCCCCTGCTATGAATTTATTTAATTCTGAAATTCTTTCGGATAATTCAATAAAGTTTAATAATGATACCATTAAAACAAAAACTGACTTGTCAAAAATTAAAGATAAGAATGTAAAACTGGGAATACGATCAGAATTCATTAAAATTGCAACTGATCAAAAAGAAAATATTGTTAGTGTTAAAGTAA
>CACKYY010000006.1 GCA_902604525.1 uncultured Pelagibacteraceae bacterium
ATAGTTTTAACTAATTTTTTAAATGAATTGTTGTTTTTAATATTGATTTTATTAGCTTTTGATAGCTTTCTTACTTTCTCAACTAATTTAAAAAACTTTATCCCTTCTTGATCTTTGATGACTTCACCAAGTAATGTTCCTAAATAACGGATATCTTCCCTAAGTAACTTTGTTGGTATTCTTTCATAGTAAAGATCTCTTTTTTTCATCAGCTAAAGTAAATTTTTTTTGTAAAAATCCCTTACAGTTTGTTTTTACACTAAATAAAGAACCAGAGTATCTAAATTTTCGCAATTCTGCACTGTTCATACCTTTGGTCGCTGTAGTCACAAAAAGTTCATTATTATTTTGGCCACCAAACATACAATTAGTAATATTTTTTGCTGGAAAATTTACTCTATGGATTAACTTTGCTTTTTGATTGAATACTGAAATACATGCACCACCATAATGTGCTACCCAAAGATTTTTATTTCTATCCAAAGTCATACCGTCTGGCGAACCATCTTTAGTCAAAAATTTTTTAAAAACTTTTTTATTTATTATATTATTTTTACTATCAATTTTTATTTTATAAATTTTTTTTTTCGAACTATCTGTATGATAAAAGTTAAATTGGTTTAAAAATGCTGGTCCATTAGTAATTCTATATTTTTTATCCACACTTGTTAACTTTAAATTTTTATCTAATTTATATAACGAACCTCTTTCTAGTTTTCTTTCAAGGTTATCCATTGTTCCAAACCATAAGTTTCCAGCTGTATCGGTTTTACCATCATTAATTCTATTTAATTTTATTTTAGATTCTATAGGAATAGTTTTAAAAATTTTTTTAGTCTTTAGATTTTGAATTCTGATTTCACCTTGTAATCCTAATACAAAAATATTATTTTTTATATGTGCAAGAAATCCTATTTCTTTATTTACTCTATAAATTTTCTTTTTATTTTTTTTAATGTTTAGAGAATTAATTGTTTTTTTTTTAATATCTACAAAATAAATTGAATTATGATCTTTAACCCAAAGTGTTCCCTCTCCCAACTTTGATTTTAATTTCCATAAAATTTTCGGAGTTGATGTTTTAATTTTCACAGAAAATTAGAGAGCAATAACTTTAGAGTTCTGCTCACCTAAATTTTCGACTGATAGTTTCATGGTATCTCCAGCTTTTAGAAACTGCTGAGGCTTCATACCCATACCTACGCCAGGGGGAGTTCCTGTTGTAATGATATCACCTGGTTGTAGAGACATATACTTGCTTAAATAGGACACGATAAAATTAACGTTAAATATCATAGTACTCGTGTTTCCTCTTTGCATTTTATTTCCATTAACATCCAAACTCATGTTTAAATTATTAACATCTGAGATTTCATCTTTTGTAACCAAGTATGGTCCAATTGGTCCATAAGTATCATGAGATTTTCCTTTGACCCATTGACCCATTTTTTCTAATTGCCACTCTCTTTCACTAATATCATTTACTAAACAATATCCTAAAATATGGTCTTGAGATTGATTTTCAGATATGTGCTTGGTCTCTTTTCCAATAATAATTCCTAGCTCAACTTCCCAATCAAGTTTTTTTGATCCAGATACAATTTCTATTTCATCGTTTGGACCATTGATGCAGCTTGTAGCTTTCATAAATACTATTGGTTCAGATGGTGCTTCCGCTCCTGTTTCTGCTGCATGGTCAGAAAAATTTAATCCTATTGCAATAAATTTTCCTGGCTTAGTTATACATGATCCAATTCTTTCGTCAGCTGATATTTCTGGTAGTGATGAAAGATCTGTACCTTTTAATTTTGAAATAGTATCAAAATTTAAATGATGAGGATTTAAATCTTTTATGTGAGAGCTGATGTCTCTTATTTTGCCATCTTTATCTAAAACGGCAGGCTTTTCTTTTCCTTTTTGTCCTACTCTTAATAATTTCATAATTCTCCTTTTTGTTATTTAATTATATTGAAATCCCACCATCAACCGAAATTGTTGTTCCAGTCGTAAATGTTGCATCGTCACTTGCCAAATAAACAGCTACTGCAGCTATTTCATCAGCTGTTCCTAATCTTCCCATTGGTTGTCTTGCTATAAAATCTTTCTTAGCTTGAACAGGGTCCGGGCTTTGATTTACTCTATCTTGCCATGATGGAGAAAAAACTGTACCTGGTGCAATTGAATTACATCTTATGTTTTGTTTAACAAAATCAGCTGCTATAGATTTAGTTAACCCAATCACTGCACCTTTTGTAGTTCCATAAACAAATCTGTTTGGAAAACCTTTTAAGCTGGAAGCACATGATGAAACATTAATAATACTTCCACCATTTTGTTTGACCATAAGTGGTAATATTGCTTTACACATGAAATACATAGACTTGACATTAACATTGCTAGAAAAATCCCAATCTTTTTCTTCACACTCAAGAATAGTTCCATGATGAACAAATCCTACAGCATTAAATAATACATCAACCTTATCTAAGGATTTTGTAAAATCTAAAATTGCATTTTTATTAGTTGAATCCAATGTTTTCACATGGATATTTGGAAACTCTTTATTTAAATCAGTTAAGGTTTTATCATTTAAATCTGTTGCAATGACATTTGCACCTTCGTTATGAAATGCAATAGCGGTAGCTTTTCCTATTCCTTGTCCTGCAGCTGTAACAATAATTTTTTTACCCTCTAATCTTTTACTCATTTGTTGTTCATTCTTTCAATTTCCTTGTAAAGTGAACTATGGTCTTTGTTTCCATGACCATTTTCAACTAAGTTTTTATACATTTCTTTAACTAAATTTGAAATAGGTAAATGTGTATTAAAAGTATTTGCACATTCTATAATATTATTCATGTCCTTTAAATGTGTAGAAGTTTTGCCTTTTGGACTAAAATCCTTATCAATCATTCTTTTTCCGTGAGTTTGTAAAACTTTGCTATCTGCCCATCCACCTGATAATGCGCTGATCATTTTATTTGGGTCTGCACCTGCCTTTTCACATAATGTTATAGCTTCAGCTACTGCCCCTATTGTCAAACCAACTATAATTTGATTTGCCAACTTAGATACTTGTCCACTTCCAACAGGACCAACTAATGTAGGATTGCCCATAGTTTTTAAAAGATCTTCGACTTCCTTGAAAACTTTTTTTTCTCCTCCAATCATGATGGCAAGAGAACCCTCTTCTGCACCTATTGTGCCCCCTGAAACTGGAGCGTCTAAATATTTAATTTTTTTAAAACTTAAATTTTTTTCATGCTTTTTCGCAGTTATTGGTTTAATTGAACTCATATCGATCACTATTGATCCGGGTTTTAAATTGTTCAGGAAATTTAAACTACCCATAACTTCGTCAATAGCATCATCATCAGTCAACATTGTTATTATAATTTCGCTATCTTTAACGAGTTCACTTAATGTTATTGCAATTTCAGCACCAAATTCATCTAATGCCTTAACTTTAGATAATGTCCTATTAAATGCTTTTAATTTATATCCAGATTTAAGTATATTTTTTGCCATTGGAAACCCCATCAAACCAGTTCCAATAAAACCAATTTTTTTCATTTCTAAGATTTATCTCCAACAGAACAGTTAGATGACGCCAAAATTGTCATTATGATTTAAAACTATTAGATTACACATAAATTTATTATATAACTTATATTTTAAACAAACCAATAATTTTAAATGCCTGAAAAAAGAAAAACAAAATTGAGAAGTGATCAGTGGTTTAACAATCCAAAAAATCCTGACATGACCGCATTGTATTTAGAAAAGTATATGAATTATGGTCTTAAAAGAAAAGACTTACAATCTGGGAAACCAATAATAGGTATAGCTCAATCAGGTAGCGACCTCTCACCTTGTAATAGACATTTTTTATCATTAAGTAAAAAAATTAAGGACGGAATAAAAAAAGCTGGAGGTATCCCAATGGAATTTCCAACTCATCCAATACAAGAAACTGGCAAAAGACCTACGGCAATGCTAGATAGAAATTTATCTTATTTGTCATTAGTAGAAGTTCTGTATGGATATCCAATTGATGGAGTAATTTTAACAACTGGCTGTGATAAAACCACACCTGCTGCTTTAATGGCAGCTGCAACTGTAAATATTCCTGCGATTGTTTTATCTGGTGGTCCAATGCTAGATGGTTTTTATAAAGGTAAATTGGCAGGATCTGGCACAATAATTTGGGAAGCTCGAAAGTTACTAGCAAAAGGTAAAATCAATTATGATGAGTTTATGGATATGGCTGCATCCTCAGCACCAAGTGTTGGTCATTGTAATACAATGGGTACTGCTTCCTCTATGAATTCTGTTGCAGAGGCCTTAGGTATGTCTTTGCCTGGATGTGCAATCATACCTGCCCCATATAAAGAAAGAAAACAAATTTCATTTGAAACAGGAAAAAGAATTGTTGATATGGTTCATGAAAATCTAACACCATCAAAAATTATGACCAGGAAAGCTTTTGAAAATGCAGTTGTTGTTGCCAGTGCAATTGGAGGATCAAGTAACTGTACAACACATTTGAGTGCAATAGCAAAGCATATGGGGATTAAGTTTAATTTATCTGATTGGCAAAAATTAGGTCATAATATTCCTTTACTTGTAAACTGTCAGCCAGCAGGTGAATATTTAATGGAAAGTTTTTTTAGTTCTGGAGGGGTTCCTGCAGTTATGAAAGAATTAATTAAAAATAAAAAAATTCATACAAATCTATTGACTGTGACTGGTAAGAATATTGCTCAGAATCTAAGAAAAAAAATAAAGGTAAATCCTAATGTCATAAAAACTTTCAAAAATGCTCTTGCAGATAAAGCAGGATTTTTAGTAATGAGAAGCAACTTTTTCTCTACAGCTATAATGAAAACATCAGTAATAAGCAAAGAATTTAGAGACCGATATCTTACAAATCCCAAGCATCCAAACGTTTTTAATGGAAGAGCAGTCGTTTTTGAAGGACCAGAAGACTATCATAAACGACTGAATAGTAGAAAATTAAATATTGATGAAAATTCAGTTTTAATTGTAAGAGGATGTGGGCCAGTAGGTTATCCTGGTTCAGCAGAAGTAATTAATATGCAACCACCTGATAGATTATTAAAAAAAGGGATTAACACATTACCAACACTTGGTGATGGAAGACAAAGCGGTACATCTGCAAGTCCATCAATTCTTCATGTATCACCTGAATCTGCTGTTGGAGGTGATTTAGGTATTGTTAAAACTGGTGACAAAATAAAAATAGATTTAAACAGAAGAAGAGTAGATTTATTAATCTCACAATCAGAATTTAAAAATAGAAGAAAAAAAAGAAAAAAGTTTAAAATTAATAACCAAACACCTTGGCAAGAAATTTTTAGAGATACTGTAGGTCAACTTGAAGATGGTGCTTGTATTAAATCACGAGGTATTTATTTAAAAGTATCTACTTCAAAAGGTATTCCTAGAGACTCTCACTAATAACAGTTTTGTTATAAGTTGAATCTAATGTGATAAAAATAATTAAGGTATCGATTTTGGATACCGGGAATATACTAAAGCACTAGGTTGTATTCAAGTAATATATTTTATTAAAACTAAAATAAATTAATTGAAATTTATTCAAATATAATTAACTTTTTTTATGAGGAGGTTATTATGTTAAAACTATCACCACCTGACACTTAGCTGAATAGCTTTATATTTCAAAAACAAACAAACAATAAAATCCTTTTGGATTTAAATGCCAAAGAGGTAATATAAGGGAGCTCTTTAGGTAACATCTTAAAGAGCGAACCCTTAAAATTTAATTAACAGATTTTAAAATTTCTAGTGGAAGTGGTGCTTCTGGATACTTTTTTTGACATAATTTTTCATATGTTTCACAAAAACCCATAATTATCTTTAATACTGAATCTTGTTTTGAATTTTCTTTAATTATTAATTTAGATATTAAATTATTACGCATTTTTTCTAATTCTTTAATTTGTTCTCCCGTAAAAAACTCACCGGTTTCTATCTCCCAATAAGTATTATCCAGTTCTTCATCGCTTAATTTGTTTAATTTATTTTGTAGTTCAATTATTGTTGGATCATCAGTTTGCTTATTTCTCATTGGCGAATTTTTTAACTTTCCAAGACATTTATCTTTTAGTCCTTCAATAAAATGATCGTAAGGTTTTCCTTCTGCCAAATCTCTAAAATGATTGCTACTAAAATATTTATTTATAGCTAGCTCAGTTGAAACTTTTTCTTTGCCTTTAATTACAGCTATTTGAACGTAGATTTCCTGACCAATATATTCCTCAAGATGGTTTTTTACTTTATGTGGAATCACTGCTTTAAAAATTAATGAGGCATTCGGTATTTGCTATGACATGCTTTACAGCTGCTCCACATAAATTCTCGAAGAGTAGCTCGAATATCATCACTATCTTCGATCACTGAAGTCAGTTTTATCATATTATCTGATGATTTTTGCATCAAAGCGTTAAAAGCTTCTTTTTCTTCCCAAATTAAAGGCAAGGATTCTGTTTTAAATCCCTCTTTGGTATTTTCAGGAAATAGTCCTATTAATGTTTTATAATTTTCACTCATTTCAATCATTAACTCTTTTGCTTTATCAAAGTCCCCATTTGAGGATAAAGCTTGGACACGCTTCGCTGTACTATAATTCTTACTAAACAGGGCTTTTCTTCCTTTAATAATTTCTTCTACAGACTGATCAGCAATACTTTGAGTTCCAACTAATGTAAAAAAAAGAGACAACAAAACTATACCAAAGCAACTAGTTATATGTTTTACTAAAGTATGCATGTTAAAAATACCTTAACAGAGTATGGTATTATTTCAAAGCTGTTACATTGGCTTAGTGCAATATTATTACTAATCCAAATTCCTCTTGGTTTTTATTTAGTTGATCTTGATTTTGGGGAAGAAAGATTAAGTATAGAAAACATTCATATTATAATCGGACTATCAATATTTTACTTGGTTATTATAAGATTACTGAACAAAATTTTTAACCCCACACCAAAATTAGATCCAAGCATTTTTAAAGGTCAAAAATTTATAGCTAAATTAAATCATATTCTTTTATATGTGGCAATTTTATCAATAACCATTTCGGGTATTTTAAAAAAATTATTTAATGGTGAAACATTGGTGATATTTTTTAAAGAGATTAAAATTCAAGATAACTATGTATTAGCTGATCAATTTTATAATATTCATATATTTTCTAATTATACAATTATAGCTTTAATTTCCCTCCATATTTCTGCTGTCATAATTCATAAGCTATTTTTTAATGAGAATTTGTTAAAAAAAATTCTCTAAAATATTTAGTGACAATTAATTCCAAACTTTTTTAATCTCCAGTAATTATAAGGCCATGGAGTTAAAAAACCCACAATCAGCATAATAGGTACAACCCACCAGGTTAGAATTGCACCACCAGTTAAAATATAATCTGTTGAATTCATCATAATTTCCATACTAAGCATTGAAATTAAACTCATACCTGATGCTGTTTTTACTGCTCCATTAAATGAGAAACCTTGACGTATTAAAATTATAGTCTCTAATATTATACTTGTGATTAGTCCATTTATAATCGCTAAAATCATTATGCCTAACAGTGGAAAAGGTATTTTAGTTAATTGAAAAAATAATATAGTTCCAAAATCACCGATAGCGCAACCTAACAAACACCAACCAGTGTTTTTTGCACTTCTTTTCCAAGTGTGTTTACATGCCCAATGAAATGTGGAGCTAATCATAATTATTTGATAATAATAAAAAATGATTTTTAAACAACTGTTTGACACAAAATCTTCAACATATACTTATCTAATAGCTTCGGCAAAAGGTCGCGAAGCAATCATTATAGATCCAGTTTTAGAAAATGTTGATGAATATATAGATCATTTAAAAGAACTCGATTTAAAACTAGTGAAAGTAATAGATACTCATATTCATGCTGATCACATTACTGGTGCCTCAAAATTAAAAAGCAATACAAATTGTACAACAATTATGGGAGAACATTCTCCTGCTGAAACTGTAGACATCAAACTTAAAGATGATGAAATAATTGAAATAGACCAATTAAAAATCAGATCAATGTATACCCCTGGTCATACTTCAGATAGTTACAGTTTTTTAATGGATAAATATTTATTCTCTGGTGATACTCTTTTAATTAATGGGACTGGGAGAACCGATTTTCAAAATGGTAGCTCTAAAGATGCTTATTATTCTCTTTTTCACAAATTATTAAAATTACCTGAGGAAACAATTCTTTATCCTGGTCATGATTATAATGGAAAAAAATCTAGTACTATAGGCAAAGAAAAAGAGCATAACCCAAGACTTCAAGTAGAAAATATAGATCAATATATTGAAATTATGTCTAATTTAAATTTATCAAAACCAAAGATGATAGATCATAATATTTCTAGAAATCTAAAGCTAGGAAATGTTTAGTTATGCCCCTTTTAAAAAGAGGCATAAGTTATAAATAACAAGAGAGATAATTAATCAAAAATAAATATGAATTCTTTAATTAATTAATTCACTTTTACAGTTAACAGAGATTTTTAATAACTATATTTGATCAAAACAGCTATGCGTTAACTGGGGTTAACAGAATGACAGTAGTTAAGACAAAAAAACAAATATGATTATCCAATAAGATAAAAGGCCAGAGAATATAGTTGCAATAACATTTTTTGAAAAATAACCAACTATAATTGCAACTAAAGCTCCAAATATTTTAGGATCATTCATTTCTATATAAGCTCCATAATCATTAATAAATATTGCAGGAAATATAATTGCAGGAAATACTGCAGATGGAACATAAGCTAAAACAGCTTTAATTTTTTCACCAAGAAGATCTCTTCTAACTAGAGCAATCATAGTCATTCTGGTAAAATAAGTTAATATTCCAGCAATTGTAATTGATAGCCAAGTCATTTTTTTAACCTCAATAATAATGCTGCAACGAATAAAGCAATAACAGGCGAAATAAGAATATAAGATTTAAATGGTGCTTCAAAAAATAATAAAGAACTAATACCGCAAACAAGCATTACAATTACGTGATCCAATTTTTTTAAATCTTGAACAACAATTGCAATAAAAGTTAAGGGAATTGCAAATTTTAATCCAAGCTCTTCGGGAACAAATGAACCTAATATTATCCCTGCAAGAGTTGCTATTTGCCAGCAAATCCAGAGTGTGCCTCCAGTACCAATTAAATGGTAATGCAAATATTCCTCTGTTTTATTTTTTTTAAAAAATTTATTAGACTCAGCAAACCCTTGATCTACTACAAAATAGGAAATTAAAAGCTTCTTAATAAAAGATAATTTTTCTAGATATTCAGATATAACAGCTCCATATAACAAATGTCTTGAATTGATTACACCTACTGAGGTAACGGCTACTATTGATGAAGCTCCACCCGATAACAATTGTAAAAATACAATTTGTGATGCGCCACCAAAAATAATAATAGACATTGCATAGACTAAATATGGATTAAAACCGAGTTCAACACCAATTGCTCCACAAATTATACCAAATGGAATTACTGAAAGCATATGGGGAGCAACATCAATCATCCCTCTCATAAAAAGTTGTTTTTTTGATAGCATTTATTTTGTTTGTATTAAAAACAAACTATATGATCAATATTAATTGGTCTTTTAATGCCAAATTTTTCATCAACTTCATGCTGGTGTACGTGATGAGAATGAACAAAAACAGGGATCAATAAATCACTATTAGTCTTTAAAGTATAAATAAAATTTGTACCTCTAAATTTTCTATCAACAACCTCTAACTTAAGATTACTTCGATCATCATGCTCGAGATCTTCTGGTTGTAATAACAATTGTACATCTGAACCTTTTGGATAATGTTTTATAAAATTACCTTTAATTGTTCCTAAATCTTTATTTTCTAGCGAATTTTCACCTGTTACTTTAGCTGGAATTAATATCCCTCTATTTAAAAAATTTACTACTTCAACAGAGTTCGGGAAATGGTAAACATTATAAGGATCATCAAACTGCTTTATCTGGCCATCTAAAATAATAGCACATTTATTTCCTAAATAAAAAGCCTCATAGGAGTCATGAGTAACTATTATCGTTGTAATTTTTAATCTGCTTAGTATTTTTTTTAATCTTACTTGAATTTCCTCTTTAAAACTTTGATCAACATTTGATAGAGGTTCATCTAACAACAAAAGATCAGGTTGAGTTAATAGAGATCTTGCAAGAGAAGCTCTTTGTGCCTCACCTGCACTTATTTCATGAGGATATTTATGTAATATTTTTGAGATATCTAGAAATTCAATTATTTCTTTAAAACTTATTTTCTTTCTTCTTTTTCCTTTATTTTTCTCTGCGCCTAACAGTATATTTTTTTCAACAGTGTAATGTGGAAACAGACTATTATCCTGAAAAGCTAAGGATATATTCCTAAGCTCAGGTTCAATATTTTCTTTTTTAGATGATAACAATTTACCATTTAATTTGATTGATCCTTTATCAATTTTTTCTAATCCAGCTATTGTTCTAAGTATAGTTGTTTTCCCAATACCTGATGGACCAAGAATACACAAGGTTTCGCCCTCGTTTTCAATGTTAAAAGAGGCATTCTTAACCTTAGTTTTACCACCAATGGTAAAATCAACGTTTTTAATTTCTAAAAAATTTTTAATCATTTTTCTCTCAGAATATATTTAGATGTAAGCATAATAAATGCAGTTGCAATTAAAATTAAAAATAATGAAGGTGCAGCAGCAGCCTCAAGTAAATCCTCAGATGCAGAAATATAAGCAGTTGTTGCAAATGTTTCAAAGTTAAAAGGCCTTAAAATTAATGTAATTGGAAGCTCTCTGATTATTTCAAGAGAAATTAATATTACAACAAACAAGAGTGAGTTTCTTAAATATGGAACATGAATATTCATAAATGTTTTCTGTTTTGAATAACCAAGAAGATAAGAACTTTCATCGACAGAGATATTAATTTTTTCATATCCAGATTTTATTCCATTAAATGCCAAAGAATAAAATCTTATAAAATAAACAAGAACTAAACCAAGGATAGATCCTATAAACACTTTTTTTATAGATAATAGGCCTAGGGCCTGAACAATATTTTCATCAAACCATGCTATAAAGGTTATAAATGCTACTGCTAAAATGACTCCAGGAATTGCGTAACCAGAAATAGATAGAGTAGATAAAATATTTAATACTTTGTTTTTTGACACTCGGTTTCCATAATTTGAAATAAGAGAAAAAATTATTAAAACTGAGCTTGATAAAAATACTAAATAAATTGTATTTAAAGTGAGAGTAACAACTTGAAGATCAAAAAAGTTTTCAGGAAATTTGATAGTCCAATATAACATTTGACACAAAGGAAATAAAAAACTCAAAAAGAATAAAATAAAACAAGTAAAAAATGCAATAAGAGCATTAGCTCCTGAAAGTTGTATTTTTTCTTTCTGTTTAAAGCCACCTTTTGTATTCGAGTGGTATCTTGCTTTTTTTCTAGATAAATTTTCTAAAATAAAAAGTGCAAATATAAATATTAAAAGAAAGAAAGATATCCTATTTGAAAAAGCTAAATCATCAAATGCTATCCAAGAATTATAAATTCCAGTTGTTAAAGTGTTGATTGAAAAAAAATCAACCGCCCCAAATTCTGCTAGAGTTTCCATCGCTACAAGAGATAAACCAGCCACTATAGCTGGCCTAGCCGCTGGTAAAATTAAAGAATAAAAAGATTTTAATTTTGAAAATCCTAAACTTCTTCCTAAATCAATTAAATTTTGAGATTGGTAAAGAAATGATGCTCTTGCAAGAATATATACATAGGCAAATAAAGAAAAAGAAAGTGAAAGAACAGCTCCAAACAAACCATCAAATTTTGGGATATGCTGGTTGTAGTTTCCAGGTCCAAATAAATTTTTTAAAACAGAATATAGCGTTCCAAAATTCTCAAAAAAAGCTGTCAATGAATAAGCATAAATATAGGGAGGTACAGCGAAAGATAAAATCAGTGCCCATTTAAAAAAATTGCTAAGTGGAAATTTATAAAATGAAACTAAAAAAGCTGCACTGGTCCCAAATATAAAAGTTAGGACTAAAACACAAATTAGTAGAGTAAATGAATTAAATATATATTCGAATAAAAAAGTATCTTTTAAAATTTGATAGTAATTAGAAGTATCCTCAAAAAAGCTAGAGAAAACAGTAATAATTGGGATCGCAACAATAATAGAAATCAATAAAGAACTTAGAAACCAAAAATTAACTTTTCTTAAATACATTTTTACCCTTTTTAATCTAAGTGAACATAATCAATAGTAGGGTAATAACTATTGAGTTATGTTCACTTTCTAAAAACTATCTTTTTAAATCAAAAACATTAGTAATATGATCAATATCACTTTTTTTAATTTTAGATAATTTTCTATTATTTATTTTATTTTTGATTTTTTCAACTTCCAACGTGCATGGTTCACATGTTATCTGACCCACTAGTGAACCACTCGCATCAGAAGAACTATTTGTATCAAAACTAAATAAATTCTTTTTCACTTATTAATTACTTCCAACCTGCTGCAGTCATTACTTCTAATGCTGCTGCTTGATTTTTTCCATAAGAAGCTAGTTTAGTTTTCATATCTTGTTGAAAATCTAATCCTAAATTATTTACCACTAATGGACTTGGTGAAACACCTTCAATCATTGGAAACTCAAATGTATTGTTTGTGAAATGCTCTTGAGACTCTGGAGTTAATAAAAACTCTACAAGTTTAACAGCATTACCTTTATTGGGTGCTCCTTTTACTAAAGCTGCACAACTAACATTCATATGTGTTCCTCTGCCATTTTGATTAGGAAAGAAAGGTTTTACTTTTTTAGCTGCTTCTTGTTGCTCTGCACCTTTTTTACCAGATAACATCAGAGCTAAATAGTAAGTATTAGCTACTGCAATATCAGCTTCACCAGCTGCCACTGCCATAATTTGAGCTCTGTCATTTCCTTTTGAATCTCTAGCCATATTTGCAACAACTCCTTTTGCCCATTCGGCTGTAGCTTTTTTTCCATTATTCGCAATTAATGAAGCCACAAGAGATTTATTATAAATATTACTTGATTTTCTAATTACTAATCTACCTTTCCATTTAGGATCAGCTAGACCTTCATAAGACATTCCAGATAATTCAGCACCAGTTACTCTTTCTGGTGAATAATAAATTATTCTAGCTCTTTTTGCTATTCCAACCCATTTATTTGTTCTAAAGCTTTTTGGAACAGCGGCTCTTATAGCTTTAGATGTTAAGCCTCTTTGAAGATGACCTTTTGCATCCATGGCACCACATCTTCCAGCATCAGCTGTGATGTATAGGTCAGCAGATGAATCTGCACCTTCGCTAATGATTCTTTTCTCTAAAGCACCTGATTTACCATTAATTAAATTTACTTTGATCCCTGTAGCTTTTGTGAATTTTCCATAAAGCTCAGCATCGGCTTTATAATGTCTTGCATTAAATATATTGACTTCGTCTGCAGCCAAAAAAACTGGGGCAAATAAAGTTAAAATTAATGTAAAAATGTATATTTTTCTCACTTGTCTCCTTTTCTTTACCCTAATTGATTTGCGAATGAGAATTATTCTCAATGCGAATGATTATCAATCGCACATTTTGACGCAGTTTACAATGCTTTTTTTTAATATTTTGGATTTATTTCCAGTCGCCAATCTTACTAAATAAAAAGTTCCTAAAAGCTTGAACTCTAGCAGTATTTTTTAGAGATTGAGGGTAGACGAAATGTGCCTCTGTGATTGGTCCTTCTGATTTTGGTAATACTTTTATAACTTTTGAAGAGCCTGTTACTAAGTATTCTGGCAAAGCAGCTAAGCCAACTCCCGTCTCTACTGCAAGCAATAATCCCATTACACTATTCACCTTCATAATTGTTTTTCTTTTTTTTCCATCATGCATTCCAAGTTTTAAAGCCCAATCAGGATTATAAACTGGTGAAGGTGCACCTTTTCCAAATGAAATGAACTTATGTTTGTTCAAATCATTCACAGTTTTTGGCATACCATTTTTCTCTAAATACTTACTTGAACCATAAATATAGTACTTAATATCAACTAACTTTTTTTGAATATAGTTAAGCTGTTTAGGTCTTCTCATAAATATTCCAATGTCAGCTTGTCGAGTACTTAAATCTAATTCTTTATCATCAAAAACTAATTCTATTTCTATTTCAGGGTTCAGCGTCATGAATTCCTGAATTCTTGGTGTTAACCAATGAGTTCCAAAGCTTCTTACTGTAGTGATAGTTAATTTACCTGTAGGTTTATTTTTTTGATCTCCTAATGAAGTTTCAACCTCTTTAAGTTTACTAATTACTTCATGAGCGGTTTTAAAAACGTATTCACCATTTTCAGTAAGCGTTAGTCCTCTAGCATGTCTCTCAAATAATTGAACTTTTAAATCTTGTTCTAGAGATTGTATTTGTCTGCTTATTGCAGATTGACTTAGATTTAAGTTAACAGTAGCGTTTGTAAAGCTACCAGCTTCAGCCACTGCATGAAAAATTTTTAATTTATCCCAATCCATTATTTATTTAAATCCACTAATACTCTTCCAGAAATCTCACCTTTTAAAATTTTTGGATAAGTTTCTAACAATTCTTCTAGACCTACAGTTAAGATTGATTTTTCTAACAAATCAAAATCAATTAAATTTGAAGCTTCACCCCAAATAAATTCTCTTCTCTTGATACTACAATTAGCAGAGTCCATACCCCAAAGCTTAATACCTCTTAACATGAATGGTATAACACTTGTATTTAACTCGTTGTTATTTGCATTGCCACAAACTGCTACAATTCCATTAGGTTTAGTTTGAACAATTGCATTTGCCAAAATTTTTCCACCAACAGTATCTACTACTCCGTCCCATAATCCTTTGTCTATAAGTCTTGGATCTTTGTCAAATTCAGCTCTATTTACAATGTTTTTAGCACCTAGAGACTTTAAATAATCTGACTTAGAATCTTTTCCTGTAACTGCAGTCACGTTGTAACCTAGTTTTGTTAATGCCATAATTGCTACACTTCCAACTCCTCCCGTTGCACCTGTTACTAATACGTCGTTAACTTTTTCACCTAATAAAATACTTTCCCTTGCCTGAATTGCAAAAGCGCTCATTAATGAAGTGAAGCCTGCTGTTCCTAAAATCATTGCTTGCTTGGTTGTTAAATTATCAGGTTTTTTTACCAAAAAATCTGCATTTACTTTTGCTATTTGCGAATATCCACCATAGAAAATTTCACCTACTCTAAAGCCTGTTAAAATGACTTCATCACCCTCTTTAAACTTAGGGTTTTCACTTTCTAAAACTTTTCCCGCAAAATCTATTCCTGGAATGTGAGGAAATTCTTTTACTAATCTTCCACCATTTTTTAGAATCATTCCATCTTTAAAATTTAAATCTGAGTAATCTACTTGGACAGTTACATCACCATGTTTTAAGAAACTTTTATCAATTGATTTAACTTCTCTCGTAAAATTTTCACCCTCTTGATTTACGATTAATGCTTTGAATTGATCAGACACTTTAATCTTTTGGTATACTTATAAATCTTAAATATCTATTTTGATAACTTAGGTCTTCTTTAAATTGGCCTAAGTAATAATTTGTTACAGTTGTTGCTTGTTCTTTTTTTATTCCTCTCATAGTCATACATTGATGAGTAGAGTCTATTGTTACAGCTACACCTTTTGCATCTAAAGACTCCATTAAAGTTTTAGCTATTTGCATTGTTAATCTTTCTTGCGTTTGTAGTCTTTTTGAAAATACTTCTACAACTCTTGCAAGTTTACTTAATCCTACAACTCTTTCTTTAGGAATATAAGCAACGTGAGCTTTTCCAATAATTGGAGCCATATGATGTTCGCAATGACTTTGAACTGAAATATTCTTTTGAATAACCATGTCGTCATATCCATCTACATCTCCAAAAGTTTTATCTAAAATTTTATCTGGATCAACTTTGTACCCACCAAAATATTCTTTGTATGCCTTCATTACTCTTTTTGGAGTTTCTAAAAGCCCTTCTCGGTTAGGATCTTCGCCCAACCAAGTTAGAATAGTTTTGAAAGCCTGTTCAGCTTCTTTGTCAGTAACTTCGCTAGTTTCAATAATTTTATTGTCTGTATCTTTTACTAATTTCATAGCGCCTTTTTATACAGTAATTACTTAATTTTAAAATATTTAATATAGTGAGATTTATGCTAAATAGTCACTACATATGTTCAAAAAAAGAGAAAATGTGCAAGAAATTGAAGAAGGAAATCTTTTATCACCAAAATTTGATAATGATGGCCTAATTCCCGTAATTACCATGTGTTCTCAAACAAAAGATATTTTAATGCATGGTTATATGAACGTAGAAGCATTAAAAAAAACTATAGAAACTAAAGAGGCTCACTATTTTAGTAGATCTAGAAAAGCTATTTGGCATAAAGGTAAGACTAGTGGTTTTACACAAAAGGTAACTGAAATTAGAATTGATGATGATCAAGATTCTATTTGGTTAACTGTTGATATTGGTGATGGAGCTAGTTGTCATGTTGGTTATCGATCATGTTTTTATAGATCTATTCCAACAGGTCCAATTGAAAATGGTCGAAAAGTTGAAATGAAGTTTTTAGAAGAAGAAAAAAAATTTGATCCTGAGGAAGTTTACAAAGGTCAACCAAATCCAACTAAGATTTAAATGAAAGAAAAACAAAAAAATGTTCTAGGTGAAGATCTAGAAGAATGCTCTAATGATCCTTTAACTGGATGGTTAAGAGATGGATGTTGTAATACAGATGAAAATGATCACGGCGTACATACTGTTTGTGCAAAAGTAACGACTGAATGTTTAGAATGGTTAAAAGAAGCAGGTAATGATTTAATCACACCACATCCAGAATTTGGATTTCCAGGGTTAAAAGATGGTGATGGATGGTGCTTATGTGCTAGTTGGTATGCAAAAGCAGTTGAGGCTGAAAAGGCTTGTCCTATTTTCTTGAAAAGAACTCATCAAAACACTTTAAAATATGTTCCAATTGAAACTTTAAAAAAGTTTGCAATAGATTTATCTTAATTTACATATTGCCATATTTAGGTCCACCTCCACCCTCAGGAGTTACCCAAACAATATTTTGTGATGGTTCTTTAATATCACAAGTTTTACAGTGAATACAGTTTTGTGAATTGATGACAAATTTATTTACTTCATTTTCTTTTTGAATTTCATAAACTCCTGCAGGACAATATCTTTGAGCAGGTTCATCAAATTTTTCTAAAGTATAATTAATTGGTAAATTAGGGTCTTTAAGTTTCAGATGAACTGGCTGATTATCTGCGTGATTTGTACCAGTTAAGTAAACAGAGCTCGTTTTGTCAAAAGTTAAAACGTTATCATATTTTGGATAATCTATTTTTGGCATATCTTTAGCTGGTTTTAAGGTCTCATGATCAGCGTGCTTGTGCTTTAGAGTAAAAGGCATTTTTCCTCTAAATAAAATTTGATCTATACCTGTAAATATTATTCCTAATATTAATCCCCAACTAAAACTAGGTTTAACATTTCTTGCCTCAAATAATTCTTTATAGAGCCAGCTATTTTTAAATTTTTCTTCAAATATCGATAAATCTTTATTATCTTTTAAATGCTCATTTATAGTTTCAGCAGCTATTATCCCACTTTTCATTGCTGTGTGAGAGCCTTTGATTTTTGGCATGTTTAAAGTTCCCGCATCACAGCCAACTAACAATGCTCCTGGCATAAACATCTGAGGTAAACTCTGAAAACCTCCCTCAATTAAAGCTCTTGCACCGTATGAAATTCTTTTTCCACCTTCTATAATTTTCCTGATAGCTGGATGAGTTTTAAATCTTTGAAACTCATCGTATGGAGATAAATGAGGGTTTTTATAATCTAAACCTATGACATATCCTAAGAAAACCTGTTTATTTTCTGCATGATACATAAAACTTCCACCGTAAGTGTTGTTATCTAATGGCCATCCAGCTGTGTGCATTACTAGACCTTCTTCGTGATTTTTTTCGTCAATTTCCCAAATTTCTTTAAACCCAATCCCATATTGTTGTGGATCTTTTCCTTTATTTAATTCAAATTTTTGAATTAATTCTTTTCCAAGATGTCCTCTGCAGCCTTCCGCGAAAACTGTAACTTTTCCTAATAATTCTATACCTGGTTCAAAACTATCTTTTTTATTTCCTTCTTTATCTACACCCATATCTTGAGTAGCAACTCCTTTTACAGATCCATCATCGTTGTATAAAATTTCACTTGCTGGAAATCCTGGAAAAATTTCAACACCTAAATTTTCTGCTTGCTCGGCTAACCATCTACATAAATTTGCAAGACTAATAATATAATTTTTATGATTTTGTTGTACTGCTGGAAGCAACCAGGTTGGCCAGCTTAATGATTTTGTTTTTCCTAAAAATAAAAATTTTTCTTTTGTTACTTTAGTTTTAATCGGTGAATTAAGCTCTCTCCAATTAGGCAATAATTCTTCTAACGCACGAGTCTCAAAAACATTGCCACTTAAAATATGTGCTCCTATTTCTGAAGCTTTTTCTAGCAAGCAAACATTTAGATTTGGATCTAATTGTTTTAGTTTTATTGCTGTTGATAAACCTGATGGCCCACCACCAATGATCACAACATCATATTCCATCGATTCCCTAGACATAAACTAGTTTTTAACTGTAAGGATTATTTTTGTATAGTGTTTAATTTGTTCAGCTCTTCCATGAACTGTGGAAGTGCTTCAAATAGATCAGCTTCAAGGCCATAATCTGCAACACTAAATATTGGAGCCTCTCCATCTTTATTGATTGCGACAATTACTTTACTCTCTTTCATTCCTGCTAAATGCTGGATTGCCCCTGAAATTCCAATCGCAATATATAAATCTGGTACAACAACTTTTCCAGTTTGACCAACTTGATGATCGTTACTTATATAGCCTGCATCTACTGCAGCTCTTGATGCACCAATAGCTGCACCTAGTTTATCTGCAACTTCTGTTATTAATTTAAAATTATCTCCATTCTGCATCCCTCTACCACCTGAAACAACAATTCTTGCAGTTCCTAGTTCTGGTCTGTCAGATTTAATTTCTTCTCTCTTAATAAATTTTGTATTAGAAAATTCTTCACTAGCCTCTCCTTTTTCAATTGTTGCAGTTCCACCAGAACTTTCGCATGGTTCAAAAGATGTAGGTCTGATCGTTACACATTTCTTAGTATCATTTGTTTTTACTGTTGCAAAAGCGTTTCCTGCATAAATAGGTCTTAAGAAAGTATCAGGTGATATCACTTTTATAATATCACTGACCTGAGAAGTATCTAAATGAGCAGCAACTCTTGGCATTAAGTTTTTACCAAACGTGTTTGCAGAACAAACAATATGAGAATAATTTTCTGCAAGTTTAACAATTGCTGGTGCAAAATTTTCCGCTGTGAAATTTTCATAATGTGGTGCTTCTATACTAATTACTTTTTTAACCACTGGTAATTCAGAGAGTTTTTTTAGCAGCACTCTCGCTATTTTGACCAATAATAACTGCGTGAACTTCTCCATCAATTTGGGAGGCAGCAGTTGCAGCGTTTAAGGTAAAAGGCCTTAACTCTTTATTATTGTGTTCTGCTATAAGTAATACAGCCATTATATAACTTTTGCCTCGTTTTTTAATTTTTGAACTAGTTCAGCAACATTTGCTACCTTAATACCAGCTTTTCTTTTTGGTGGTTCCTCAACTTTTAACTGTTGAACTCTTGGAGTGATATCAATTCCTAAATCTGAAACATTTATTTCTTCTATAGGTTTTTTCTTTGCCTTCATAATATTTGGTAATGACGCATATCTAGGCTCATTTAATCTTAAATCACAGGTTACAATTGCTGGAATATTAATTTCAACAGTTTCAAGACCTTCGTCAATTTCTCTAGTAACCTCTAAAGAATTATCTTTTACTTCTATGTTTGATGCAAAGGTTGCTTGTGGCCAATTTAATAAAGCACTTAACATTTGTCCTGTTTGATTGCAGTCATCGTCAATTGCTTGTTTACCCATAAAAACTAAATCTGGTTTTTCTTTTTCAACAATTTTTTGTATGATCTTTGAAACAGCTAAAGGTTCCAAAACACCTTCCGTCTTTACGTGAATTCCTTTATCTGCACCAACTGCAAGAGCTTTTCTAACAGTCTCTTGAGCTTTTTCTTCTCCTACTGTTATTGCAACGATCTCCGTTGCTTTACCTGCCTCTTTTATTTTGACTGCTTCTTCTATAGCGTTATCATCAGGAGGATTAGTTGACATTTTAACATTATCTGTAACTACACCTGATCCATCCTCTTTTACTCTTATTTGGACGTTATAATCAATTACTCTTTTTACAGCGACTAAAATTTTCATTATGTTCTCAATAAATTATTTTCTTTATCGTATGGACTTTCCTCTAATACGGTAGCCTCATACATTTCTCCTAAGATATCAACTTGTAATTTGTCACCCACATTTGCAAAATCAGGTTTAACCATTGCTAATGCTATTGATTTATCTAATCTAAAACCAAACTCACCGCCAGTTGCTCTTCCAACAACTTTACTGTCTTTATATATAGGATTATTCCCTAATACATCTGCATCTTTTGTATTATGCACTTCAAGAGTAACTAATTTGTTATCGAATCCTTTCTCTCTCCATTTATTTAAGGCTTCCAATCCAATAAAATTTCCTTTATTTGGATGAATAAATCTGTCCAAACCAGACTCGTAAGGTGAATATTCAATTGATAATTCTGTACCTACAAGTTTGTATGATTTTTCTAATCTTAAACTATTCATGGCTCTTATTCCAAAAGGTTTTATTCCTAAATCCTTACCTGCATCCATTAATTTATCAAAAATATGATTTTGATACTCAATTGGGTGATGCAATTCCCAGCCAAGCTCACCTACAAAATTTACTCTCATTGCATTAACTGGAGCATAACCAACATTGACCTTTTTAGCAGTTAACCATTTAAAATTTTCATTTGAAAAATCATCTGTAGAAACTTTTTGCATTAAATCTCTGGCTTTTGGACCAGCGACCACAAGTACGCCTGTACTATTAGTTAAGTCTTCAAATATAACTGAGCCATCAGTTGGCATCCATTTTTGTATCCAATCATGATCTAATCTTAAATTTGCTCCTGCGGAAACAAGGTAATAAGAATTTTCTGCCTCTTTCATAATTGTAAATTCTGAATGAACACCTCCTTTAGTATTTAAAGCGTGACATAAATTTATTCTGCCAATTTTTTTTGGTAATTTGTTTGCAACTAAAAAATCTAAAAATTCTTCAGCTTTAGGTCCTCTTATTCTACATTTGGCAAATGCTGTCATATCTAACAAGCCAACATTTTCCTTTACATTTTGACACTCTTTTTTAATTGCATCGAACCATTTTGATCGTCTAAACGACCAATCATCTTTTTGTTCCATGCCATCAGTTGCAAAAAAGTTTGGTCTTTCCCAACCAAATTTTTGTCCAAAAACTGCACCCAAATTTTTCATTCTTTCATAACATGGTGCTGTTCTTAAAGGTCTTGCTGCTGGTCTTTCTTCATCAGGATAATGAGTAATAAAGACATGACTATACGCTTCCTCATTTTTTGCTTTTAAGTATGACTTAGTTGCATAATTTCCATAACGTCTTGGTTCTACTCCCAACATATCAATAGTAGGTTCGCCGTCTACAATCCACTCTGCTAATTGCCAACCAGCTCCACCTGCTGCAGTAATCCCAAAACTGTGGCCTTCATTAATCCAAAAATTTTTTAATCCCCAAGCTGGACCAACTATTGGATTTCCATCAGGTGTGTAACAGATCGCACCATTATAAACTTTCTTTACACCAACTTCTCCAAAAGCAGGCACACGGTGAATTGCTCCTTCAATATGTGGAGCCAATCTATCAAGATCTTCTTGAAACAATTCGTACTCTGAGTTTTTTGATGGACCTTCAACATAACAAGCTGGTGCACCATCTTCATAAGGTCCTAATATCAATCCACCTGCTTCTTCTCGCATATACCATCGACTATCACTATCCCTAAGAACTCCCATTTCAGGAAGACCTTCTTTTTTTCTCTTTTGAATTTCAGGATGAGGTTCAGTTACAATATATTGATGCTCAACTGGAATTACTGGAATATCTAAACCTACCATTTCACCAGTTTGTCTTGCAAAATTACCAGAACATGAAATTACATGTTCACATTCAATTGAACCTTTATCTGTTTCTACTATCCAGCCTTCTTTAGTTTGTTTCATACTCATTACGGCTGTATTTCTATAAATTTCTGCTCCTCTATTTCTTGCACCAGTTGCTAAAGCTTGAGTTAAATCAGCTGGCTGAATATATCCATCTTCTGGGTGTTGAATTGCGCCAACTAAATCATCTGTATGACACAATGGCCAAATTTCTTTTACTTGTTGAGGAGTTAAAAATTTTACATCCACTCCAATAGTTTGTGCAACACCAGCATATTGATGATACTCATCCATTCTATCTTTGGTGCTAGCTAATCTAATATTTGAAACGACACTAAATCCAACATTCTTTCCCGTTTCTTCCTCTAAAGTTTTGTAAAGATTAACTGCATACTTGTGAAGCTGTCCAACTGAGTAGCTCATATTAAACAAAGGTAGTAGGCCAGCAGCATGCCAAGTAGAACCTGAAGTTAATTCTTTTCTCTCAACTAGAACAACATCTGACCAGCCTTTTTTTGCAAGATGATAAAGAGCACTAACTCCTACAACTCCACCGCCAACTACTACAACTTTAGTTTTTGTTTTCATTATCAGACTCCTACTAAATTTTTAATTATTACGAAACAAAAATTTAGATTAATAGTCAAATTGAGCTTCCAAGAGGAATTGGGCTTGATACCATTGTGGTTAGCCAACAATCTTTTAGTGATCCTTCTTCAGTGTATTTTTCAACTTGCCAATTGAATTTGTGATAAATTTTATTCTTATCAAGTATAATTACCTCAAATTGAACCGATTTATTACTGCCTCCAACCTCAGTGATTGTATGACTTAAATGATCAATCATCATTTGATAAGAGGCACCTTTAATCATCCTTTTAAAATTATTTAAAGGTCCTGTAACCTTCTTATTATTAGGATGAGCAAAATTCCATGTTTGCTCAATACCACTATCCTTAAATTCAAGATCGTTTTGTTGCAACCCACTTAGTTGAATTTTTACCACTTCTTTTGGAGTAATAGCACTACTTGGATTAAGTAATTCAGCTTTAGAAAAAGAGATAGTTATTAAAAGTAAGATTAGTACTTTAAAGATATTTTTCATTTGAGAAGTATTTATTCTGAAGTTTTGTATTTACTATTATTTACTATAAATACAAAAAATATTGGAAGAATTAATGTCAAAAGTGTCACAACAATTAATAAAATCCCAAGTTCAGAATAATCAGCTGTTGTTTGAATTTCACCACTAACTTTATCTTTAACTTCTCTTGTAACAGTAAATATTTCATTTAAATATTTCGTTCCTAATGCACTTGCTGACAATGCGAGGTTGGTGAAGGAGGCAAAAACTGCAAAAAAAGTTGCTTTTAAATGAGATGGAGCATTTTTTGCTATCCAAGCAAGTAATGGAATCATTGATACTTGACCCAAAGGAGATTCAAGAGCTGTATTAATTAAAGCAATAAACTTAGCATCAACCACTCCTCCAGTTAATGAAGATGTCCAATTATGAAAGCCATAGTACATTCCAACACTTGGTAAAAATAAAATTGCACCTGCAATACTTAAAACAACAATTATTTTGGCAATTGAATTCTTTGCCATAAATGGTCTTAACAAAACAATCCCTGCTAAAGTTAAAATTGATGCAAGTAATGATAAAATTGAAAAAAACTGTTCATTAAATCCAAGTTGATCAATTTCAAACCAGGTTAAACCTGGTCCAGGTCCTGGCATCGCTCTAAAAATAAATATAATTACAGCTGTACCAACTATTGTTAATCTTAATTCCTGAGGTAGTTCTTTAATAAGTTTAAACATTAAAAATAAAATAATTATTACTGAGCCTATAAAAACAATCTCTTGTGCAAATGGGACGTTAAAAGATCCAATCGAAAGTGTGAAGATAACAAAAACTAAACTACCACCTAAAATCCACCAGTTTATCTCTGTTTTTTCATTTCCTCTTTCTTCCTTTAATTCTAATCCTTGAGATTTTAAAATTTTTATTTTTTTTTGTCTTAAGTAATTTGCTAAAATTACACCAAAGATCGAAACTAGGGGTATTACAAGAGCGTATAAATAAATTGTTCCATATAAATTTATTTTTTCAGATTGCTCTAAACTTTCAACATCTCTAAATAAAATGACGTTTACTAATGCCACAAGAACTGTTCCACCTATTATTGCAAAACGACCGAGAGTTTGCATTGTAGTATGCATTATTTTTACTTGATCTTTGTTATAATCTATTCCCTGTTCATCTGATAAAGGAACTGCTTCAACAGTCATTGCATCTGCAACTACATCCTGAACGACATATCCAACTGGAGCTAAAATGACACTTATTACAAACCAAGTTTCGACAGAAAATATTTCTGACATGGTTTCTGTATGAATAATTAACCCATACATAATCATCAAGCTTAGGGCTATTAGGCTGGCACCTAAATAAACCATATAGTTTTTTCTTTCCCATATCAGATCAACAAGATGTCCTAAAGGCATTTTTAGTGCCCAAGGAATCCCTGCCCAAAATCCAAGTCCTGCAAGAAATGCAGCTGATAAATTTAAATAATCTTTAACGAAGAAAGTTCCAACTATTCCAGTCAAACCTGAAATACCTGCAGCCATGTAGACCATTAATGGAGGAAGATAAGTCCACTTAAATTCTCGTCCTAAATCTAAGAAAGTGCTATCTAAAAATTTTAATACTTTGTTCATTAGTCACTAAGAACTGGAAAGGCTTGTCTTATTTTTAAGAAATGTTTTTGATATTCCATTTTGGTGCATTTATTTTCAATATATTCTATATGATTTTTTTCAACTAACTCTTTTGCATTTTCGTCACGTATTCCAAGTTGCAACCATAAAACTTTAGCACCAATTTTCACAGTGTCCTCTGCAATTGCCAATACTTCTCTAGAGGGTCTAAATACATCAACAATATCTATATTTTTTTTAATATCTGTTATTTTAGCATATACCTCTTCACCCAAAATTTTTTGACCTTTAGCAGATGGGTTAACTGGAAAGACTTTATACCCGTATTTCTGCATATACTTCATCACAATAGTAGATGGTTTAGTTTGATCATTACTAACACCTATCATAGCTATAGTTTTATATTTTGAGAGAATATCTTTGATCTGACTCATAATTATTTATCACTTTTGATTTGTTCTTCGCAAAATTTTTTTGCCTCATCTAAATCAGTAATTTTAGTTTCAGACAATTTTTGGCTCGCAGCTAAACACGCATCCACAGCTCTTTTGGTGTTATAATCATTAAAATTAAAAACTATAAACATTCCAAAAATAATTAAGATTATGATGAAAAAATTTTTTTTATTCATCATTATTTATTTTTCCAGACAGGTTTCCTTTTTTCTAAAAAAGCTGAAATACCTTCTTTAGCATCCATTGCCATCATGTTAACAGTCATCATTTTACTGGTATGAGCGTATGCTTTTCTTAAAGGCATTTCTAATTGTTTGTAAAAAGTTTGTTTACCTATCTTTATTGTTAAATTAGATTTAGATGCTATTTTTTTTGCAATTTTAAGTACTTCTTTCTTAAGTCTTTGTTTTGAGAAACAGTCATTTATCAATCCAATTTCTTTTGCATAGTTTGCTTTAATAGGTTCGCCAGTTAGCAACATTTTCATCATAGGCTTTCTGTTAATTTTTCTACTTACTGCAACCATTGGTGTGCTACAAAATAAGCCAATATTAACTCCTGGTGTCGCAAATAAAGCGTCTTTAGTACTGTATGCTAGATCGCAACTTGCAACTAACTGACAACCAGCTGCAAAAGCAGCACCGTGAACTTTTGCTATTACAGGTTTTCTACCTTCTACAATTTGAAGCATAACTTTTGAGCAAAGATTAAAAAGTTTTTGATATCTGTCTCTTTTTTTTAATCCTCTTACCTCTTTTAAATTATGACCTGCACTAAACCCTTTGCCTGCGCCTTCTATTATTATAACTTTGACTTTATTGTCAGCATCTAATTTTTTTAATGCTTTTAATAAGTCAATAAGATTTTTAAATGATAATGAATTATATGTTTTTGGTTCATTAAGTATTATTGACGAAATTTCACTATTAATTTTTATAATTTTAATATTACTAGTCATTATAGCTATTTTAGTTTGCCTTCTTCTCTCATTTTGGCTCTAATTTTTGTCGCTGAAATTTTTTGAGTTTCTTCATCTAATACTATTTCTTCTATTTTGTATCCAACTCCCCTGCCATAACAAATATTGGTAATATTTGGCACTACCATAATTTTAAACCTACCTTCAAATTCTGGGTTTAATCTATCTTCTATATTTTTTTTCACTGTCTCAAAATCAAATGGATTATCATCTACACCTTGTACATCTCTTATTTGAATACAAACTTGACCTGTTTTTTTAATAATTTCCTTAAATAAAGTATAATGACCATCATGAAATGGTTGCCATCTTCCAAGCATTTGTGCTGTTGGTTTTTTATTATCCCATTGATATGTCATTTTTTGATCTCCTTAACAATTTTTAAAGCCCAATTCTTAGCATCTTGAGTAGTAACATGGTAATTAAATGTTTTTTGGCTTTACAAACATTTGATTAGTATCATCAAAACGTCCTTCTTTAATTGTATCTACCCAAATTATGAAATCTGCTGGGAATAAGCTTCTCGCTTCTGGAGTGGGTGCTATGAAATCTGCAATAACATAATGACCTTCACCTTTTAACTTTAAGGCGAACTCAGCCATTCTTTTTGCTTGTCTAATCCTTCCTTCTTTTGAGAAATCCCAATCATCTGCTGCTTTTCTAACTTCGTCAGCATTTAATCTTTTAGCATTTAAATACGGCGCTATTTCATTTGCTAAAGTTGTTTTACCTGCACCAGGTAATCCCATTACCAAAATTATTTTCATTTTACCTTATATAATCCTAGCCAAGCATTTACATCTTTACTCGCTATATAATCAGATTTAAAAAATTCCATTTCCGACCATTTGTTGTTTGCTTTTAAATCTAAAATTTTTTTATCAAAACCATAGTCTTTATAAATTCCTTCGTTTATTGTAAAACAAATTAAACCACCAGGTTTTGTTATTCTTATAAATTCATCTAACGCATCAGATTTAACGTGTCCAAACGTAAAAGTTCCAACACACATAACACTATCATAAAGATTATCACTTAATTCAATACGTTTGTTTAAATTAATCTTAAATAATTTTTGATATAAATTTTTTGGTACTGTGTCTAATAACTTTTGTGAAAGATCAGCACCATGAAAGTTTTCATAACCAAATTTTTTAAGTTCTAGTCCTACTAATCCTGTTCCACATCCTGCATCAAAAAAAAGTGAATCTTTATTAACTAGATATTTTTTTATTACTTCAACAGTTTCTTTGGGACCTGTATAGTTCCAGTCAACCATATCTCTATTATATTTATCTTCTTCTCCCCATTCATCATAATACCTCATCACTTCCTCAGTAGTCTTGAGTTTGTAAATTGGAACTTTATTACCCACATCTTTTAGTGCCATAAAATTTTATCCTATTAAATTATGAGCTACCCATTTGTGAAATTGATGGGTTGGTTGATCCATTATTGGTGAAAAATTTCCTCCATTGTAAACAGGTGAATTTCTACCCTCTTGCATCCCTTCAACTGCATTTATATCCTCTAACATTACATCTTTCCAAAATTTTAAATTTTGTTTTCTCATTTCTTTTAATTGTTCACCGTTTGCACTCTCTTCTCCAACATAATACATTTGCATATGTTCTTTTGTTTTATTCATTGCTAAAGGTTCTAACCAAAAAACATAAAAATGATCTACATGCAAACCAATCATAACATTTGGGAATAGAGCTATGTATTCAGAATTTTTTAACATACTTTTTTCCCAATTAGGAAATGTATCAAAAATTTTATTACCTTTAACAATTTGATCATATTTTTTACTTCCTTGTCCAGCAAATCGATTTGGTAAACCTTGAATGTGATAATGATCATTAATGTTAGATATTTTATTTAGTTCAGGATGAATTGTTGGCAAATGATAGCTTTCGCAATAATTTTCTATAGCAAATTTCCAATTGGTTTTTACTTCTAGGCTGAAGTAACCATAGTCATCTGATTTTACTATTAAACTTTGATCATCTTTATTTATGAATTTCGACCATCTTTCTTCGAGAGGTTTGATGTACTGGTCAAAATCTAACTCATTTGAGTTAATATTTACAAATACTATATCCATCCAAAGTTTAGTTTTAACTTCTTTTAAATTACTCTTTGTTTTATTGAAGTTTGTAGACTGATGATTATTTAGGCCACCAATATGAGGAGTTGCAACTAATTTTCCATTAAAATCATAAGCCCAAGAATGATAAGGGCATCTAATAACATTTTTTAACTTGCAAGCCTTATCCAGAAGTTTAAATCCCCTATGACTACAGACATTGTGAAAAACTCTTACATCCATGCTTTTGTCTCTGATTAATATCAAAGGAATCCCGAGTAGATTGTAGGGTTTGGCATCTCCAATTTTTGGAATTGAGCTTCCAACCCCAATTGCTGTCCATTTATTATAAAAAATTTTTTCCTTTTCGTGAGCCAAATAGTCTTGATTTGTATAGCACTCATTAGGCAAGCCATTTGCTACTTCTATTGGCTTGTCTACATTGTTGATTTTTTCAATATCTAGTATCTTTGATAAGGGTAAATTTTTAAGATTCTGATGCACAAAAAAAATTATCATTCGCATAAATTTTGGCAACAAATTTCATTAAGATAGATAGATGAATTTCTTTGACAGCTTTTTGAAAACAGATAATGATCTGAAAAAATGAATTTTTCTCTAGAAATTGGACCAAAGACGGAAGTTGATGTAGTCCCTGCATTAAGTGATGTTTACATCACTATGTTGCCAGGTGGAGATTATAGAGAAACTGCAGAAAAGGCTTCTGAACTTGTTAGAAAAGGATTTAATCCAGTGCCTCACTTTCCAGCTCGATCGATGCAAGATGAAAAGGAACTTAAAGATTATGTTTCCAGATGTAAGGACGGTGGAGTTAAACAAGTTTTAATTATTGGTGGTGGTAGAGAGCCTGCAGGAAAATTTGACAGTTCATTTCAGCTTTTAGAAACAGGATATTTCGAAAAAATGAAAATAGGAATAGCTGG
Organism: uncultured Pelagibacteraceae bacterium; assembly: GCA_902604525.1. Taxonomy (GTDB): domain Bacteria; phylum Pseudomonadota; class Alphaproteobacteria; order Pelagibacterales; family Pelagibacteraceae; genus Pelagibacter. The sequence goes on from CACKYY010000006.1 coordinate 29,593, forward strand.
ACATCCTGAAGGGAGTCCTGATATATCCGACTCAGAATTAGAAAAAGCTATGATAGATAAAAAGCCTTATGCTGATTATATCGTAACTCAATGGTTACTTGATCCTCAGCCTATTATAGATTTTATTTCTAAACAAAGCGTACCAGTTCATGTTGGAATTACTGGGCCATTAAAAATATCTAGCTTGATCAAGTTTGCTAATATTGTTGGGGCAAAAAATTCTATTAACTTTCTTAAATCTAATTTTACTAAGGCGTTAGATTTATTGAAACCTAAAGACCCTAATGATTTAATTGGGAAAGTTAAATCGCATACTGATAACTTCCACATTTATACATTCGGCGGCTTGAAGGAAACTAACAAGTGGTTGAAGGAGAATAGTTATGTCTAATGAATTTGACTATACTAAATTAAAACATGTTACTTCTGTTGATCAATCAGACAGAGAAGTACCATACAATTTACGACAAAGTGGGCCAACAAAAGTTGAAATGTTAATTTCAACAAGAGTGAGAAAATCACCGTATTGGCATTTATCAATGCAGGCAGGATGTTGGAGAGCAACTGTCTATAACCGTATTTATCATCCAAGAGGTTATGTAAAACCTGAAGATGGTGGTGCAATGGTAGAATATGATGCGATTGTTAATCATGTAACTATGTGGAATGTTGCTGTTGAAAGACAAATAAGAGTAAAGGGTCCAGATGCAGAAAAATTTACTGATTATGTAATCACACGAGATGCAACTAAAATTTCTCCAATGAGAGCAAGGTATGTAATTTTATGTAATGCTTATGGAGGTGTCTTAAATGATCCAATTCTATTAAGAATTTCTGAAGATGAATTTTGGTTTTCTTTATCAGATTCTGATATTGGAATGTATTTGCAAGGCGTAAATGCGGATGGAAGATTTAATTGCACAGTAGAAGAGATTGACGCATGTCCAGTGCAAATCCAAGGTCCTAAATCAAAAGCTTTAATGAAAGACCTTTGTGGAGATCAAGTAGACTTTGATAACATGCCTTTTTATGGATTGGCGGAAGCAAATATAGGCGGAAGAAGTTGTGTTATTTCACAGTCTGGTTTTTCTGGGGAGGCTGGTTATGAAATATATTTAAGAAATGCAACTCTATATGCTGAAGATATGTGGAATTCTGTTCTTAAAGCAGGGAAAAAACATAACCTCATGGTTATTGCACCAGCACACCACAGAAGAATTCAAGCAGGTATTCTTTCTTGGGGACAAGACATGGACCAGCAACATAATCCTTTTCAGTGTAACCTGGGATATCAAGTTTCTTTATCTGGAAAAGGAGAGTGGAATAAAAAAGGAGATTATGTAGGAAAATCGGCTTTAGAAAAAATGAAAGCAGATCTTGTTGATGGAAAAAAACCATATAAACTTCAATTAGTTGGTTTAGAGTTTGGTGGTAAACCAATTGAAGATTATGCACCTGATTTTTGGTTAGTTTCCCCTGAAAGTGGTGGTGATCCTGTAGGATTTATTACTTCTCCTTGGTATCATCCTGAAAAAAAACAAAACATTGCAATGGGATATGTGCCATTTGATGGAACTCTAAATGCGAATGGTTTTCCAAAAGGTAAGGTTGGGACAAAATTTAAAGTGCACTTACCTGAACAATACTCTGAAAAAGCTGGAGTTCCAGTTGACGCAGTTGTAGTTGATATTCCATTTAAAGAGTCTTTTAATGCTAACACAAGAGAAGTTGTAAAAGGCTAAAAATATTATGGGGAAGTTAAGTTTAGCTTCCCCACAAAATCAATGACAAAAGGTTTTTTAATTGTAATTTGCATTACTATTGCGATTGCTTTAATAATATTTCCTTTGATAGTTTCTTATAAAGCACAAAAAAATAAAAAGAATAGAAATTAATGTTTGGAGAATTTTTAAATATAATTGTCAGATCAATAAAATTAGACAAAACCCTTTATTCAGATAATAAAAATTTTGCTGAAGCCTCAATTTATTTTGCAGGTATTATAATGATTTTAGATGGTATAGCTGGAGCAGTTGCAGCAAATACAATCATTAAAACTGCAATTGCAATGTCTGGCCTTACTGCAATTATTACCTGGTTGATTTGGGCAATTTTTATTTATGTGATCGGAGTAAAACTTTTTCCAGACAAGCAAACTAAAGTTTCATTTAAAAAAGTTTTAACTGCAGTTGGTTATGCGCATGCTCCAGGATTACTAAGATTCTTTGCAGTAACTCCAGACTTAATGATACCAATAATTTTTCTTACACAATTTTGGATATTTGCTGGTTTAATTATTTCAACAAAACAAATTCTAAATTTAAAATCTAATTTCAAATCTTTTGGAATTATTCTTTTATCTTTCTTAATTATAGCTTTTTTATCTATTTCTTTTGTGATGAGCAGAATGAATATGCTGCCAGTTAATCAAATAAGTTAAAGTGGAAAAATAGTTTTTGAAACCCTACAAGATTTACAAAGTTTGAACCCTGTCATTATAAGATTTTGAAATACACTTTCATCCTCTTTTCTACATTCATCACAGATATTATCAAAATCATTGCTATTATTATCTTTAAAATCTTTATCTAAATCTTTAGTCATTATCTGTTAATCCTGCTCCAGCAGCAACTTTTTTTAGACTATCAGTTTCTTCAACAAAAGTGTTCTCGGATAATCTATATAAACTTTTCCATTCCTCTTCATTAAAGTTATCTTTATTATCAATAAAATTTATCTCTAAGTTTTTTGAATTTTTAGGAAATTCTAAATTTAAAAAGTTAGAATAAATATTTACATTTAAATTTAGGAAAATTTCTTTCTCATCAAATTTAACATTAATTTTTTTACCACTAATTTCTGAAGATCTACTCAAAAATGATAAAAAAATAATTGGGTAAGCGATGTTTGAGAAATAAATTTTTTCATAATTTTCGACTATATTTAATTGATCTAAAAAACTAATTCCTAAAATGATTGGGCAATAAGGATTTGATGAAGAAGAATTTGACTGATTTATTAAACCTAAGTTCTCATACTTATTTTTTTTCTTATCGTTAAAATAAGAGTTTAAATGCTTAATGCCGGGTAAACCAAACATCTCTAATTGTCTTATACATTTTCCAATTTCCTCAGCTTCACCCCATGAAAATCCAGCAGCTTTTGATGCTCTTTTAGCCGTAGTTTCAATCTCGCTTAAAGATTTCATTTTTTAATTACTTGACCTATAGACCCACTGTTCGTCATAGTTTTTTAATTCATCAGGTAGTGGTGCTCCTTGAAACATACAAATTCTTAACCATTTATCTGATCGTGGATCAAATTTTAAGGCCCCAAAAAAAGATAGCTTTAACCTTAGCATATCTATAGGCATTATATTTTTACTAATAGTATTATCTTGTATCTCTGAGTATGGAAATTTTTCAACAATAAATACTCTCCTAACAATGTGTCTAAGCTCAGAATTTTTGGACAAAAATTCTGCAACAGTAGAATTATTTTTCGTATCTAGTAATTTTTTATGCAGTTTTTTTACATCTCTAGCTATTGCAAGTGGTTGTTCTAATTCAGATCCACCTTCTTCAAATCTATCCGCTAATCTAGGTTCCTCTTTATTTTTAGAAATAAACCAAAAATTTTGTGTATTTTGTTTTTTTTCAAAGTTTATTTTTAAGATATTTGAATATTTTTTTTCAATAATATTGATTAAATCTTTAATTGTTCTGCTGGTTGGAATAGTAAAATATTTATCCTCCTCAGAACTCATCTGACTTACTAACGGATTAGTTATTTCATTATATGGTTCCATCATAATAGAAACTACATACTCAATACACTCCTCACACACCTTCTCCTCTAACCAAAGATATATTTGGTTAAAAGGATATTCGTCTTCAAAATCAAAATTATTATCAATAAAGTGGATAAATTTTTTTAGGTCTTTTAATAGATTTTTAATTTTAATTTGCTGATACTCGCTATCAGTATTCCAAGTAGTAATATTTGTTAAAGATTTTTTAAGGCAATCAATAAATAAAACACTGTCTTTTTTCCTAACTATTTTTATTTCTCTTATTTTTTTTAAGGCGATCTCTCTGCTCATTACCCAATTATTCAACAAGGTTGGATGATTTACTATAAATGGAGCCATACCTAATCCAGTAGAGTTTCCAATGCCTAAATTTTTACAAATCTTTCTATCTAATACAACAGATTTACTAGGGTTTTTGTGATGAGCAACGTGGTTTACTTGATCAAATGTAAATTGCCTAACTAAATAAACTAGCATCATTTCCAATCTAAAAGGTCCATTGATTTCTTCTCTGTTCTTAATTCTAAAACGATCTGCTAAGCCAAATTTTCCAGACCCATATACTGCAGTTGTTCTGTACAAATATCCAACATTTGATAGTAATTTTAAATCTGGTTGTTTACCTTCACTTAATCTTTCAACTACATGATTGAATACTCGAACAGATTTATTTGCTCTAGACAATGTTAACTCTTTAAATGAAAGTCTACCAACTTCCTGCCTTGGTACTTCATTTTTAAGTCTATCAATATCTTTTTGAGTAGGAACACCATCATGCAATGTAAATGCTGCATCCCATTTTGTTGCAATTACTCTATCTGATCTTTCGTCATCTTTAATTTTATTTGCAAAACAAACTAGTGAATAAGTTCTTTTATCTTTCTTAAAAGAGTAGACTGCTTCTCCATAACCAAATCTATCTAAATTAAATAAATCTCTCTTATATTCCCAGTCTTTAAATTCATTAAGGAAGCTTCTTAAAAAAGACAGTTTAGACTGATGAAATGATCCTAATCTTGACAATTTCATTATCGTGTTTGGATCTCTAAGTTGAATTTTCATAACTAAATTAGTTTATAGAAATTGTACCAGTTGTTTCCAAGTATTCCATTTGTCTCTTCATCAGAAAATCCAACTTTTTTAAGACCTTTTTCGATATTTGAAAAACCCCTAGCGTCCTCAAACCATTGAGGTTGTTTAGGAAAGCCAGGTTTATTTTTATTTCCTTCACCAAAATTTGTACTTTTAGACCATGTTCCATTTCTCATCCATTCAACAACACTATCAGGTTGCTGAAGGCAAAGATCAGATCCGATACCTATTTGTTTTGTGTTCATTATTTCAGCTGTCTTAGCAACCATCTCACAAAAACTTTCAAGGGTACAATTTGTGTTATCTTTCAAATGATGAGGATATAAAGATAATCCAAGAATACCTCCGCTATCACTTAAAATTTTTAACAAATCAGACGATTTGTTTCTTTTTGCAGGATGCCAAAAATTTGGATTTGCATGTGTTATTGCTATTGGTTTTTGACTTAACTCGATTGCGTCAATTGTACTTTTTTCAGCTGAATGTGACATGTCAATTACTACACCCAACCTATTCATTTCTTTTATGACTTCACGTCCAAAATTAGTAACTCCACTGTCTGTATTTTCATAACAACCAGTAGCTAATAATGATTGGTTGTTGTAAGTAAGCTGCATAAATCGGCAACCTAGTTTATGTATTTTTTCAACTAATTTTATATCATCTTCTATGGGAGAACAATTTTGAAAACCAAAAAAAATTGCTGTTTTTTTCTCTCTATTTGCCTTTTCGATATCTTTGTAGTCCCAGCCTTGAAATATTATATCTGAGTTTTCTTTAAAAAGTTTTTTCCATTTTTTAATCTCAGTTAATAACTCATTGTAATCTTCATGATAGACAATTGTAACATGAACAGCATCAAGACCTGCAGACCTATTAAACTCGAAGGTTTCTCTTGACCAATTACAATATTGAAGGTTATCAATTTTAAAATTCATATTAGTTGAACTCTAATCAATATGTTTTTTAAATACTATTAATTTTATTGAAATTTTAAGTTAATTTTGAAATAAACTAATTACTAATTCTCATGAAAAAAAATAGAAATCTAAAAGTTTCAATCGTTATGGGTAGCCAGTCTGATTATAAGACTATGCGGCTGGCAGAAAAAACCCTAAAAAAAATTGGTGTTTCTTTTGAGACAAAAATTGTATCAGCTCACAGAACTCCAAAAAGGATGTATGATTATGCTCTAAAAGCGATACAAAATAATATAGGCGTAATAATAGCAGGCGCTGGAGGATCGGCACATTTACCCGGTATGATATCAGCACTTACATCATTACCAGTTCTTGGTGTACCTATCGAAAGCAAAAAATTAAAAGGCTTAGATAGTCTTTTATCAATAGCTCAAATGCCAAAAGGAATACCTGTTGGAACACTTGCTATTGGTGAAGACGGTGCAATTAATGCTGCATTACTAGCAGCGTCAATAATTGCAAACCATGATCCATCCATTAAACGTAAATTGATTAATTGGAGATCTAATCAAACTAAATCAGTCAAAAAAAATCCTAAGTAAAATGTCTGAAATTACTCTCGGTATTATAGGAGGTGGACAGTTAGGTAGCATGTTAGCAATTGCTGCAAAAAAATTAAACGTTAAAACTATAATTTTTTCTGATGATGCAGATGCCCCAGCTCAGAATTTTTGTAATCAATTTATTTCAGGAAATTATGATGACAAGGAGAAAGTTAGTGATTTTGTTAATCAAGTTGACGTTGTAACTTATGAATTTGAAAATATACCTTTTGAAACCCTTAATGAAATAAACAAGTCAAAACCAGTTTTACCTAAACCTTCTGTAAATCGACTTATTCAACATCGATTGGCTGAAAAAGATTTTATAAATAAATTAAATATTAGGACTACAAGGTATGTGTCAATTGAAAAGAAGTCAGATATAGACGCCTTAAAAGATTTTTTACCAGGTATATTGAAGACGACCACACTTGGTTATGATGGAAAAGGACAGCATCCAATAAATTCGACCAAAGAATTAAGTTCTATTAATATAGATTTTTCTAGTGGATATATTCTTGAGAAACTTGTTAAACTAAAAAAAGAAATCTCAATAATCATAACCAGATTTAGTAATAATAAGTACGAAATTTATGAGCCCATTGAGAATACTCATGAAGATCAAATTTTAAAATATTCTAAAATACCTGCTGACATAAATGAAAAAATTTTTAATCAATCTAAAGACTGGGCTATGCTGATAGCAGAAGAGCTCAAATATGTGGGAACATTGTGTGTAGAATTTTTTATCGATAGAAATGATAATTTATATGTAAACGAAGTTGCACCTAGGGTGCATAACTCTGGCCATCTTACGATCAATTCATACAATGTAAGTCAATTTGAAAATCATGTTAGAGCAGTTTGCGGCTTAGAACAAATACCAATAAAAAAAATTTCAAATGCAAAAATGATTAATTTACTAGGTGATCAGATATCTCAATATAGAAATTCTCCTAACTTAAAAGAAAATGAATTTTTCTTTGATTATTTAAAAAAAGAGATTAAAGAAAAAAGAAAAATGGGTCATATCACAATATTAATTTAAATGTTTAAATCATTAGAAGGTAATTTTGATAATCCTAAAGTTCATGAACTTCTTAGTAAACACTTTGTTGAACTTAGAGCAGCATCTCCAGAAGGTAGCGCTCATGTTTTAGATATTCCTGGTCTTAAAGTATCATCGATTAAATTTTGGAGCTTGTGGCAAGATGAAAATTTAATAGGTTGTGGTGCTCTTAAATTTCTAAATGAGGGTCATGGAGAGTTCAAATCTATAAGAATTCATGATAATTTTAGAAATAAAGGCTATGGTATTAATGTAATTAATCATTTAATTAATGAAGCCAAAAAACTAAAAATAAAAAAATTAAGTATCGAGACCGGTGCTGGGGATTTTTTTTTACCAGCAAGAAAACTTTTTAAAAAATGTAAATTTGAGGAATGCCAACCTTTCGCGCACTATAAAGAAGACGTTAATTCTGTATATTTGACCAAAATTATTGACACAAATTAGAAAATATTTTTAATTTATAATATATTTTGTTGACAAAACCCTCCAAAATCTAAACAAAGCCAGGATTACTTAATTATAAGTAATAAATTAATATAACAAAAAGTAAGAAGATAAATATGAGTCTACAAGGAAAAGTAAAATGGTTCAATCCAACCAAAGGTTTTGGTTTTATTGAAAGAGAAGATAAAGAAAAAGATGTGTTTGTACATGTTTCAGCTGTAAGAGATGCTGGTATGAACGGTTTAGATGAGGGTCAAGCTTTGACTTTCGATGTTGAAGATGGTCCTAAAGGTCCTTCAGCAGTTAACTTAAAAACTGCATAATTTCACACTTCCTATTGGCTGAAAACATTAACTTAGTTTTTCTATTTTAAATATTTTAGCCAATACCGAATAATGAAAATCAACGTTTAACCACAATTATTAATTATAAAAAATTAAAATCTAAATTTATAAATTAATTAAAGATTATGATTGGAATTTTAGGTGGAATGGGAACTCAAGCTGGACTTGATTTTTGTAACAAGCTTGCAGTTCTAAATAGAGGAAAGATTGATCAAGAGTATCCACTATTTTTACTTTATAACAAATCAAATATTCCTGGTAGACCTGAGTCTATAGGTGCTCAAACTAAGAGTCTTTTGAATAAATCTACAAACAAAACAAGTAGAGAAAAATATAACAAAGTTTTAAAGAGTTTGCTCAAAGGTTGTAAGCTTCTAGAAAAGAATAAATGTAAATTTATAGTAATACCCTGTAATACGGCTCATTATTGGTTCGATGATTTACAAAATAAAATCAATATTCCAATAATTAATATGCCAAAAGAAGTTTTCAAATTTACAAAAAAAAAATGCAAAAAAAACTCTAAAGTTGGTCTCCTAGCCACTGAGGGAACACTTAAAACTGGGGTTTATAAAAAATTTTTTGACAAAGATTACCAATTGATAGAGCCATCTCAACAAATACAAAAATTGTCAGTTAATAAAGCTATTAAATTTGTTAAAATGGGAAATGTGAAAGCTGCGGCTAAAGCAATTAAACCTGCAATTGATTCCTTAATTAAAATGAAGTGTAAAAAAATTATTTTAGGTTGTACAGAGCTACCAATTGCTATTTTTGCATTCAAATCATTCGAAAATGTAAAATCCTCAAAAGTATTTTTTGATCCTAACTTAATTTTGGCTCATTCAGCAATGGCTAAGCATAAAAATTAATTTATGTCTAAAAAGTCTGAAAAGCCATATGTGTTAAGAGCTGCTGAATTTGTTTATTCAAATATAATAGAAATAAAAAAACAAAATCCTGATATCAATAATATACAAGCTTTTGAAAATTTCATGACTACCAAGGAATATGATATTTTAAGTTCTGGAGAATTTCATGATAAATGGTTCTTAGAACTTAAGAATAATAAATTTATTGACAAGATAACAAAAAAAAAAATTAATGAAGAAACTTTAAGACTTTTAGAGCTACAAAAAGATTCTATGGTAAGATTTTTAATGAAAATACCAAAGCTTTATTATACTAAGAGTCATTTTCCATTAGAAATTTCACAAAGAGCTTTTGATCACTTATGGAGAGTTTGTGAAAGTTATGAAATGTGGTGCAAAGAAACTAATCAAGAAGATTTGATATTTCTAAATATTATTGAGTAGTATTATTTAAATCAAGTATTGATCTGGTAACCTCAATTCGTTTTTTAAGTAATTTTTGTAAATTTTGATTATCCAGTTTTTGTCTGGTCATTTTAATTCTTGTTTCCACTAATTGTCTTAGGTCTTCATCAAATGAATTAATTTTTATTTTTTTATCTGTTTCTTCTACTAAGGTTTCTTTAATTAAAGTTAAAGAACTTTTACCAGTCTCTTTTTCTATACTTTGATTAACTATGAATTGTGCACTAGCTTTATAAATGTTGCCTGAGGTAAGAACTGTAACACCTGGACCAATTAATGAAAGAATTGGTACAAAACCTGTCAAAAAGAAAAAAGACAGTATAATTGTTAAAATTCTTAACAATCTAAATTTCATAATTAAACATTAAGTGATTTGGTAATTCGTTTCTAGATCTAATTTGTTCATTATAGGTACTGATTTATTTGATTTTATTTAATTTATTTGTTTATTAAACATGATGATTAAAATATTCTCTTTCATATTTATACTTCTATGGTCCTCTGCTTTCATAACAACCAAGCCTATTATAGACAACAGTGATCCATTTGCTGCCCTAGCTTTTAGATTTGCTTTAGTTGCTTTAGGTTTTTTTTTATTTTCTATTTATTCAAAACAAAAAATTCTAGTAAGTAAAAGAAACTTTTTTGAGTCTTTTTTTAGTGGTGTATTATTTCATGGTTTTTATCTTGGTGGTGTCTTTTACTCAATTTCAATCGGCATGCCCACAGCAATTGCGGCTTTAATTGTAACCCTTCAACCAGTTCTCACAAATGCATTAAGTGGACCAATTTTAAATGAGAAAGTATCATCAAAACAATGGATGGGTATTTTATTGGGATTTACTGGTGCAGGACTTGTACTAGGTTTTGATTTAGGCTCTAAAATACCAACAGCAGGATTAATCGCGACTATAATTTCGTTATTGGCAATTACATTTTCTACTTTATGGCAAAAAAAATTAAGTAACAAATTGCCTTTATCAGTCAGTAATATGAATCAAGCTTTGGGGGGGGTTGTTTTTCATATTGTAATAATTATTCTTTTTGCAGAACCTTACATAGATTTTTCAACCACTTTTTTAATTGCAATGAGTCATCAGATTTTTTTAGTTTCTTTTGGAGCTTTTACAATTTTAATGTTTCTAATTAAAAGAAATTCTGCAAGTAAAACTGTTTCTATTTTTTTTTTAATCCCCCCTACCTCAGCATTAATGGCTTGGATTTTTTTAGACGAAAGCCTAAATAATTTAGATCTTCTAGGTTTTTTAATTGCAACAATTGGTGTTTATATAGCTACAAGAGATTAAATTACTTTCCTATATAGCCAAATTCTAAGGATGAGTCTGTTATTGAATGATATAGTGACTCTCCAAAACTTCTTAGAGCAAAAATTCTAAATTTATCTGGTTTGTCATTTATCATATCAACGATTATAGACATTCCATTAAATGTAGAATTTAGACAATTATTTTTATATAATTCATTAAAGTTAAAAGGGCATCCTTTTTTTAAAACTTCTTTTGCATTATCACCTTCTAGCTCAATAATTGATTTTGAATGAGAAATATCTGTGACAGCAAAATCCCCCTCTTCAAATTTTTTATCAATTTCAGAAAATATGTCTTTTTGAGTTGTGATAATTAGCCAATTTCTTGGTCCATTCCAAAGAATTCGAGTATTTTCATTATTTTCTACCGTTAATGGTTTTGAGATTAGATTTAAATTATCTATTTTAATTTCTTCGCATACAACATTCGAATTTTTATGTTGAACAATCTGAGTAATATATAAGTTTTTTATTTCTGAAATTTTAATTAAATTTTTTTCGTTTTTTCCTTCACAATCACCAAATTGTCCTTTTTGGTGGATATTTTCTAAAGCTGATATTGAACTCATGATCTAACTCTTTCTCCTTTTGGATCCACATAGTGTGAAGAAACTATTTCAACTGGAATTACTTTATTTTTCAATGGAGACATAACAAATAATTTTTCTCCAATCATATTTTTTCCATCCTTCAAAATTGCAAGTGAAAAAGGATTATCATGCTCTACACTCCAGCATGAAGCAGATATATGTCCTAATTTTTTGTTTGGTAAAGGAGCCTGAGCGTCTTTCACTAAATGAGAACCCTCTGGTATACTTGTTTTTTTATCTAAAGGGACAACTCCAACAATCTTTTGTCTGTCGCTTGAGGTAAAAGCTTCTCTATTTAATGACCTTTTACCAATGAAATCTTTCTTTTTACTAATTAATCCCTCCAATGAAGTGTCATAAGAAATTGTTCTTCCATCAAGTTCTGATCCTGCCACATGTCCCATTTCAATTCTCAATGTTGATAACGCTTCTGTTCCATAAGGCTGAACTTGAAACTCTTGACCTAGTTCGATGATTTTTTCCCACATAAATTGTCCATTATTAGACTCTACATTTACCTCATAAGCTAATTCGCCTGAAAATGAGATTCTAAAAATTCTAGCTTTAACCCCAAATAAATCTGACTCCATGTACCCCATGAAAGGCAGTCCTTCGTTTGAAACGTCATTATTAGGAAATAATTTTTCTAATAATTTTCTAGATTTAGGTCCTGCAATTGCTGCACCAGCCCATTGTTCAGTTGTTGAAACTACATTAACATTCAATTCAGGCCAAACAAGTTGTAGATAATACTCTAAATGTGAAAGGACATTCGCAGCTTGAGCTGTAGTAGTTGTCATATGATAATGATTTTCAGAAATTCTAGTTGTTGTTCCATCATCCATAACTATTCCATCTTCTCTAAGCATCACTCCATATCTTGCTTTACCAACTGGCAACTTTAACCAAGCATTTGTGTAAACTCTATTTAGCAGTTCTGCAGCATCAGGACCTTTGATATCAATTTTTCCTAACGTGGTAACATCGCAAACACCAACATTCGTTCTAACATTTTTAGCTTCACGCTTAGATGCTTCAAAGAGAGTTTCGCTTCCTTGTTTATAATATCTTGGTCTTAACCAAACTCCAGCATCAACAAATATTGCGTTATTTTTTTCATGCCATGAATGCATAGGAGATTTACGAGTAGGTTTAGAATGTTTTCCAACTTCTCTTCCTACAATTGCTCCAATAGATATTGGAGTGTATGGAGGTCTAAAAGTAGTATGACCTACTGCAGGTACAACTTTATTTTCAATATCTGAAACTAATTGAAGTCCATTCAAATTGCTTGTTTTACCTTGGTCGGTTGCCATTCCTAAAGTTGTGTATCTTTTAACATGCTCTATTGATCGATACCCTTCCTTTAAAGCTATTTCGATATCTGAAACAGCAACATCATTTTGAAAATCTAAAAATCTCTTGTAACTTTTTCCTTTAGGCAAAGGCACACACCAAAACTTGTCATGTTGAGAAGATATTTTCTCAACAACATTAGGAAACGAAATTTTATTATCTTTGTTTGTAATCTTTTTCGACAAATCTTGTCCAGCTGTGAATGAACTTTTTAAAGTTTCTTCAAGTGTAAAAATCCCATTAGCAGCACCTAAGGTTGTTTCTTTCTGCTTAGATGTCCCAGGCACAAAGGCGTCAATTTCTTCCTTAAATTTAGTTTTATTTCCTGATTGTGAAGCTAGATGAATAGTTGGCGTCCAAAAACCTGAAACACAAATACAATCACACTTAATATTTTCAATTGTTCCAAGTTGCTTTTTATCATCTGAAATTTTTGCTATATCTGCTGAACTTACTTTTTTGTATCCCTGTGCAGCAACAACAACATGAGAAAATTTTATTTTAATACCAAGATTAATTGCTTCATCAATTATTTCTGATTGTGGATTAACTCTAGAGTCTAAAATAATTGGATTGACTCCATTTTTTTTAAATTCAATTGCAGTCTCATATCCACTGTCATTATTTGTAAAAACTAACGGATTTTTACCAACTAACACTCCATAAACTTTTAAATATTCTTTTGCTGCTGAGGACAACATCACGCCAGGAGTATCATTATTCCCAAAAACTAGTGGTCTTTCAATGGATCCTGAAGAAATTAAAACCTCTTTTGCCCTAATATACCAAAGTCTTTGTTTTGGATGATGTTTTTTTGTTTTTGGGAGATGATCGCTAACTTTTTCTGACATCACTAACATATTATGATCATAGTACCCAAAAACTTGAGATCTGTTTTTAACAATCACATTTGGCATTTCTTTTAATTCAGAAATAATACTGTTTGCCCAATCCTCACCTGATTGATTTCCAATATTTACATCGCTAGTTAATAGAGATCCTCCAAATCTTGGTTTATCTTCAGCTAAGATTACTCTTGCACCATTTTTTGCAGCCGCATAAGCACTTGCTAAACCGGATGGACCAGAACCAGCAATTAATAAGTCACAATACTCATATTTATGTTCATATCTCTCTTTATCATGTTTTGTAGAAGCAACACCTAAGCCTGCAGCTTTTCTGATAAAAGGTTCATAAACTCGATACCAAAAACTTTTAGGCCACATAAAAGTCTTATAGTAAAATCCTGCAGGTAGAAAAATTTTTAAAAAGTTATTAATTGCACCAATATCAAAGTTCACACTTGGCCAACAATTTACGCTTTTGGCTTCTAGTCCTTCAAAAAGCTCTTGCTCAGTAGCTTTAATATTTGGCTCTGTCTCATTATTTCTATAAAGCTGAACTACTGCATAAGGCTCATCTACCCCAGCTCCAAAAAACCCTCTTGGCCTATGATATTTAAAGCTTCTACCGACTAAATGTACTCCATTAGCAATTAAAGCAGATGCTAAAGTATCTCCTTCGTAACCATAGTATGATTTTCCATTAAATTTAAATGATAATTTTTTATCCCTATTAATTAGTCCACCATTTTCTAATCTAAATTTTTGAGACATTATGTTATTTCCTCATCAGCTTTATATGTATTAAATATTTCGTGAGTAGCGGTGTCTCTTTCCACCTTAATCCATTGTCTACATCCAGATAGGTGCTGCCACAATTCTAGGTGCTTACCTCTTAAACTTTTTCGATTATAAACAAAGTTATCCCATTCTTCATCAGAGATTTCTTTATTAAGCTCAGGTCTTTTTACACTAGCATCGCCACCATAAGAAAATTCATTTTGTGATCTCATCCCACAATGTGGGCATTTAATATGAAGCATTTAAGATATCCAGGTCTTAGTACCAAGTCCTTTTTCATCAATTAAGTGTCCAGTACTAAATCGATTTAGACTAAATCCAGCATTCAGTTCGTGAACTCTGTCTTGAGCGATTGTATGAGCGAATGTCCAACCTGAAGCTGGCGTTGCTTTAAAACCACCATAACACCAACCGCAGTTTAAATACAAACCATCAATATGTGTTTTATCTATAATAGGTGAACCATCCATTGACATATCCATTATACCACCCCAAGTTCTAAGCATTTTCAATTTGCTTAAAAAAGGCATCATCGCAATTCCCTCTGTTAAAACATGTTGAAGAGTTGGTAAATTTCCCCTTTGAGCGTAACTATTATATCCATCAAGGTCTCCACCCATTACCATTTCTCCTTTATCAGATTGACTTATGTAAAAATGACCTGCACCAAAAGTCACTACTCTATCTAAAATAGGTTTAACAGGCTCTGATACACATGCTTGAAGAAGGTGAGTTTCTATTGGCAAAGTCATATTTAACTTTTCAGCTAAAATATTTGTGCTTCCAGCAACACATAATCCAACTTTTTTAGTTTTTATATTTCCTCGAGATGTTCTTATGCCATTAATCTTACCTGCTGTAACATCAAAACCAGTTACTTCACAATTTTGAATTATATCAACACCCATCGAGTCTGCTTGACGTGCGTAACCCCAAGCAACTGCATCATGTCTTGCTGTACCTGCACTTGGCTGCATTAATCCACCAAAAATTGGAAACCTTACATCTTCTGAAAAGTCAGCCATTGGAATTATTTCTTTTACTTGTTCACGGTTTAACAAAACAGCATCAATTCCATTTAATCTCATCGAATTTCCTCTTCTTGCGTAGGCATTCATTTGTGCATCAGAGTGTGCAAGATTAATAATTCCTCTTGGTGAGAACATCACATTATAATTTAAATCCTGGCTCATTTTTCTCCACAGATCCATTCCAAACTCACTGAAAAGTGCGTTCTCATCATGCATATAGTTTGATCTAATTATCGTTGTATTTCTTCCAACGTTTCCGCCACCTATCCAACCTTTTTCGATAATTGCAACTTTTGTAATATTATGTTCTTTTGCAAGGTAATATGCAGTGGCAAGTCCATGACCTCCACCACCAATAATGACTACATCATATTCCTCTTTTGGGGTTGGATCCTTCCAAGCTAAATCCCAGTTTTCATGATTAGAAAATGCGTTTTTAACTAAATTAAATATGGAGTATTTTTGCATTAATTAATTTTATAACAAAGAATATAAATAGTTCTTATTTTTTTTATATATATTTTTTAGAAGTTTCCAAATATGACAAAAAAGGATAAGAAGTCTGCAACGATAACATATTATTTATAGGATTAATAATGAGTGATGTTAAATCAGATATTCAAATAGCTCGAGAAGCAAAAATGCAGCCTATAAATGAGGTATTAGCAAAGATAAATGTTCCAGATGAAAGCACTGCTTTCAGTCCAATGGGACGACACATTGCAAAAATTAATCTAGAGTATTTAGACACATTGAAAGATAAACCAGAAGGGAAATTAATTTTAGTCACTGCAATTACACCTACACCTGCTGGAGAGGGAAAAACCACTACTTCAGTTGGTTTAAATGATGGATTAAATAAAATTGGAAAAAAATCTATAGTTTGTTTAAGAGAGCCAAGTCTTGGGCCTTCATTTGGAATGAAAGGTGGTGCTGCAGGAGGAGGTTATGCTCAAGTTGTTCCAATGGAACAAATTAATTTACATTTTACTGGAGATTTTCATGCAATTACTTCAGCTCATAATTTATTATCAGCATTAATCGACAATCATATCTATTGGGGAAACAAATTAGATATAGATGTAAGACGGATTGTTTGGAAAAGAGTAATGGATATGAACGACCGTTCCTTAAGATCAATAAATATAAATTTAGGGGGAGTAGCAAATGGTTTTCCTAGAGAAGACGGATTTGATATTACTGTTGCTTCAGAAATCATGGCAATTTTCTGCTTATCAAATGATTTGGACGATTTAGAAAAAAGAATTGGCAATATTACAATTGCTTATACAAGAGATAAGAAACCAGTTTACGCGAAAGACTTGAAAGCACATGGTCCAATGACTGTATTATTAAAAGATGCGATCAGACCAAATGTAACTCAAACATTAGAAAATAATCCAGCAATTATTCATGGTGGTCCTTTTGCAAATATTGCACATGGATGTAACTCCGTTATAGCAACTAAAACTGGATTAAAACTTGCAGACTATGTTGTAACAGAAGCAGGTTTTGGTGCAGACCTTGGGGCAGAAAAGTTTTTAGATATTAAGTGCAGAAAATCTAATTTGAAACCGAGTTGTGTTGTCATCGTAGCAACAATTAGAGCTTTAAAAATGCATGGTGGTGTTGCAAAAGATGACTTAAAAAATGAAAATGTTGATGCTTTAAAAAAAGGTCTAGTGAATCTTGAAAGACACATAGAAAACGTAAAAAAATTTGGATTACCTGTTGCGATCGCGGTTAATCATTTTATTAAAGATACAGATAGTGAAGTTAAAGCTTTAATTGATTTTTGTGAAAACTTAGGGGTTAAAGCAAGTTTATGTACTCACTGGGCAAATGGTGGTGAGGGGACAAAAGAATTAGCAGTACACGTCGCTGATTTGTGTGAAAAAAAAGATGTCAAGTTTAATTTTCTTTATGAAAGTAAAACACCTCTGTTTAAAAAGATTGAGACAATTGCAAAAGAAATTTATAGATCCGATGAAGTGATTGCTGATACAAAAATAAGAGATCAATTAAAAGGTTTTGAGGAGGCAGGCTATGGAGAATTGCCAATTTGTATAGCAAAAACACAATACAGTTTTTCAACTGATCCAAATCTTAAAGGTGCACCAACAGGCCATGTTTTGCCTGTAAGAGAAATAAGACTTTCGTCAGGTGCTGAATTTATTGTTGTTGTTTGTGGAGCAATTATGACTATGCCAGGACTACCTCGTGTCCCTGCAGCAGACTCTATAAAACTAAATGATAAGGGTGATATCGAAGGATTATTCTAAATTAAGGTAATTTAACCAATTTTCTAATTCCCTCATCCTAGAAATTTTATCAAGCTTCTTATTTTCACTTTCAATATGTTGTATGTGACTGTTAATTTCCTTCTCGTCACTAAAAGCTTCTTTTTTTAATAGCTTCTCTTTTCTAAAAACAATAATGTTAATCATTTTGTTATATGTAATTTCTGGATGATATTGAAGCCCCCAGATATCACAATCATTTACTTTAAAGTTTAAACCTTGAACTTTATTAATTGGATTTGAAGCTAACAGTACAGAATTTTGTGGCATGGTAACTACTTCATCAAAATTAAAAGCAGGTGTATTAAATTTTTTTTTTTTATTTTTGTAAAGTGGATGATCTAATCCCTTTTCATTTATTTCAATATCAACTGCAATTCCTTTATGTGAACCTTTAGTGCCTTTTTTGACCTCGCCTCCTGCAGCTGTGACAGCTACTTGCATACCCCAACATATTGCTAAGATTTTTTTAATTTTTTTTTGACATTCTTTCATAAACTGAATCTGTCTTCTAATTTCAGGAGTGTCGTTATAAATATTTAAGCTACTACCACCCCAAATAAGTCCATCGTAACTGTTCAGATCGTCTATATTTTTAAATATATTTTCATCTGATGAAGGATTAACAACATCTGTAGTTAAATCTTTTGTGAAAAAACTAAGACTATCCCTCAAACTTTCAGTATGTGTTTGAATACCGGCAGATGAAAAATGTTGATTTTCTTCTCTCAAATTTCCTTCAACAATTAATATTTTTTTCATTAAAACAAATTTCCAGAAATGCTTTTTTCATACATTTCTTTCAAATCCTTTTGATTAATTTTTTTTGGGTTTCCTACAGTAGATGGATCTTCAAAAGCCATTAAAGAAAGTTCATCAAGATTAATATTATTACAGTCCATCACATCTGATAATTTATGAGGTATATTTAAATCTTTTCTTAAATCTAAAATCCATTCTAAAAAACTATCAAAACTTTTATTTACATTTAAATAATCACAAATTTCTAATATCTTGTGTTCTACTTCACTTTTATTAAATGACAATACATATGGCATAAATATTGCATTTGATAAACCATGATGAATGTTAAACTTTGAGTTAACTGGATGACTTAAAGAATGAATAGCACCAAGACCTTTTTGGAATGCAGTTGAGCCCATCGATGAAGCCGAGAGTAAACTCATTCTTGCTTCAATGTTTTTTCCATCTTTATAGGCAGTAATTAAATATTTTTTAATTAATTTAATACCTTCAATTGCAATACCATTTGCCATTGGATGAAAACCTGGTGCACAAAATGCCTCAAGATTATGTGCTAGTGCATCCATGCCAGTAGCTGCTGTTAATCTAGGGGAAAGATCTAGAGTTAAAACTGGATCTAAAATAACAATTGATGGCAACATCTTTGGATGAAAAATAATTTTTTTAACACCTATATCTTGATTTATAATTGCTGAAGCCCGTCCAGTTTCAGAGCCTGTTCCAGCAGTTGTAGGTATTGCTATAATACTTGGAATTTTAGAGCTTTCAGCTCTTTTCCAATAGTCTCCAATATCCTCAAAATCCCAAATTGGCCTTTCTTGACCGCACATAAATGCTACTGCCTTACCAACATCAAGTGCACTTCCACCACCAATTGCTATTACACCGTCGCAATTAGATTTGTTATAGACTTTTACACCTTCATCTACATTTTGACCTATTGGATTTCCTGAAAAGTTTGAAAAAATTTCTAAATTATTAAATTTTTTTTTTAAATTCTGTAATATACGTTTAATCATATCAAGATTAATTAAATCTTTATCAGTAACGAATAATGGATTTGATATTTTTAGATCTTGGCAGGCATCAACTAAATCATTGATCCTATTTTTACCTACCCACATCAAAGTTGGGTAATTCCAATTATGTTTCATAGTAAATAAAAATTTTATTTTTCTTTTTTTTGTAAGTAAGATATATTTATAGAATTATTAATGATAGGAAAATTTAGATGTCTAAAGTAGCAATTATAGGTGCGGGTCCATGTGGTCTTTCGATGTTAAGAGCATTTGAACATTTGGAAAATAAAGGTGAAAAAATACCTGAAATAGTTTGTTTCGAAAAACAAGATAACTGGGGTGGCCTTTGGAATTATAGCTGGAGAACAGGTTCTGACCAATATGGAGATCCAGTACCAAACAGCATGTACAGATATTTATGGTCAAACGGTCCTAAAGAATGTTTGGAGTTTGCTGATTATTCTTTTGATGACCACTTTGGTAAACCAATACCATCTTTTCCTCCTAGAGAAGTTCTATATGACTATATAGTTGGACGAGTAAGCAAAGGTAATTTAAAGCATAAAATTAAATTTAATACTCGAGTTACAAATACCTCATTCAAAAATGACAAGTTTGAAATTAGCTATCAAGATAAAGCTAATAATAAAATTTTAACTGAAAATTTTGATTATTTGGTTATTTCGACTGGTCATTTTTCTGTTCCTTTTATCCCAGAATATGAGGGAATGAATTCCTTTCCTGGAAGAATTATGCATTCTCACGACTTTAGAGATGCTGAAGAATTCAGAGATAAAAATGTAATTGTTCTTGGCAGTAGCTATTCTGCAGAAGATGTTGCGCTACAGTGTAATAAATATGGAGCTAAAAGTGTTACTATTGGCTATAGACACAATCCAATGGGATTTAAATGGCCCAAAGGTATGAAAGAAGTTCATTACTTAGATAAACTTGATGGTAAAAATGCAATATTCAAAGATGGAACAAAACAAGAGGCAGATGTCATAATTTTATGCACTGGTTATCTACATCATTTTCCATTTTTAGATGAAAGTTTAAAATTAAAAACTCATAATAGATTATACCCACCAAAATTATACAAGGGGGTAGTATGGCAAGATAATCATAAAATTTTATATCTAGGAATGCAGGATCAATTTCATACTTTTAATATGTTTGATTGCCAAGCTTGGTATGCAAGAGACGTTATTATGGGTAAGATTAAAATGCCTAGTAATGATGAAATAGAAAAGGACATTAACAAGTGGGTTGGTATGGAAGAAAAATTAGAAAATCCAGATCAAATGATAGATTTTCAAACAGAGTATACTAAAGAACTTCATGAAATGTCAGATTATCCTAATATAGATTTTGAATTAATTAGAAAACATTTCAAAGAGTGGGAGCATCATAAGGTTGAAGATATTCTAACTTATAGAAATAAATCCTTTTCTTCACCTGTGACTGGTTCCATTGCTCCAATCCATCATACGCCTTGGGAAAAAGCAATGGACGATTCTATGAAAACTTTTCTGAATAAATAAAATTTAATATTTTATTTTTAATTTTTTATTTTTTGTAATTGCATTTAATAATGCAACCATTAAAGGTATTTTTTTACGATTAATTTTCTTTAAAATGTACGGAGCAATTTCGAAAGCAAGATCAGCACCTTCAACAGTATCATATTTCATAAATTTTTTTTTGGCAGATTTAAAAGTAAAACCTTTACCAAGATAATCACCCATTTTACTATTTCTACCACCAACAGCACTTACGTACAGATCACCTACACCAGCAAGCCCATAAACAGTTTCTTTTTTTCCCCTAAAATATTTAATTAAATAATCCATTTCATCAATTGATTTCCTAAATAAAGCTGAAGATGTGTTCTCACCTTGTCCTGATCCAATTATCATAGAATATATATTTTTAATAGCTGAAGAAAACTCTACACCTCTGACATCAGTTGTATGTTCTGTCTTATAATACTTAGTGGATATTATCTTTCCAATATCTTTTGCTACCTTAATATTTTTATTCCCAATAACAGTATAACTCTTTATCTTTCGAGCAAGTTCTTTTGCTAAACATGGGCCTTTTAAGACAGAAATATTTAATTTGTTATTATTTTTATTAAGCTGTTCAGACATAGTAATAATTCTTTTTGTTTTATCTAACTTTAGTCCTTTAGTAAGAACCAAAATAGGAGTTTTACTTTTAAGGTGTGCTAAATATTTACTAATTATTTCTATTCCAACAGAACTTACAGCTACAACTATAAGATCCCACTTTAAATTTAACATTTCAGGAACAAATTTTTTTATTTTTATTTTTTTTGGTAAATTAATTTTTAAAGATGGATGAAACTTTTTTTTAAGATTTAATTTACTAATTAATTTAATATTATGTGGCTCAGAAAGTGTTACATGATGTCTATTTTCTATTAAAGGAATAGAAAAAGCAGCTCCCATTGCTCCTGATCCTATAATCAAAATTTTTTTCATAATAAAGATTAGGCTATTCCTAAATGTTTCTTTCTCTTACTAACCCAAGTTCTTATCAAATTATCAAAAATTAACCCTATAAATGCTACACAAATACCTAATGTCAGACCTATACCTGCACCATTTTTATCAGATAAAGCTTTTAAAATATATTGACCTAAGTCTTCTGTCCCAATGAAAGCTCCAATAATTACCATGAATAAAGCAAAAACTATTGTTTGATTTAAACCAAGCATCATGTGAGGAAAAGCTAATGGGAATTCAATTTTTGTTAATCTTTGAAACTTATTTACACCAGACATTGTTGCAGCTTCATGTAAACCTACTGGAACACTTCTAAGGCCTTCAATTGTATATCTAGTTGCAGGAATTGTTGCGTAAACAATCACAGCAATTAAAACTGATGTGTCTGTTATTCCAAATAACATCATTACCGGAATTAAATATACAAAAGATGGAAAGGTTTGAAATATATCACAAACTCCTAACATAAATTTTGCTGCACTTTTGCTTTGAAAACACAAGGTTCCAACTGTAAAACCAATTAAACACGAAATTACAACTCCAAAAGTTGCCATGTATGTTGTAACCAATGCTCTGTCCCACCATGGACTAAGAGCTATAAATAAAGTTAACCCACATACTACTAATGCTGATCTAATTCCACCAATTAAGTAACCAGCCCCAACTACTAAAACGATTGTAGCAACAGCAGGCATTCTCAAATAAAGCGCTCGCATTGGCTGTAATACCTCTTGAATTAACCATGTGTTAAATGCTTTTATATACACGAAGAATGTATCAAAGATCCAATCAACTCCTTTGTTCCAAAAATCTGCAGTTGATATTCCTTTGTTGTGTGGAATTTCAAATAAATAATTGAATGTACCTTTGAACAAAAAAGTTCCAATATATGCAAGTATAATTCCTACAACAAACGCTCCTGCAAAAAATATAGCATTTTTATTCCTTTCGAAAAATGTAAGATTACCAAAATAGTCATTTTGTTTATTTGCCCAGGCTAAGGACATTTTATCTAATAATATTGCGATAAGACTAATACACAAACCTGCTTCTAAAGCTAATCCAATATTAAGCTGATTAAGAGCTAATAATAAATTAAAACCTAAACCTTTTGCTCCAATAAATGCTGAGATAACCGCCATTGAAAAACAAACCATTATCACCTGATTAACTCCGATTAGTATATCTCTTCTAGCCGTAGGAATTAATACTTTGAACATTAATTGCCAATTGTTACATCCACTCATTTTGCCAGCTTCAATTACTTCAGGTGGTATGGCTCTTAATCCTAATAAAGTTAATAATATCATTGGTGGAATGGCAACTATCATGGTTATAATTACTGCAGCATGATCACCTACTCCAAATAAAACTAGCGCAGGAACAAGAACTGCATATTGTGGCATGGTTTGCATAACTAAGAGAATTGGATAAAGAGCTTTTTCCACTCGTTTACTTTTAAATGCAGATATACCCAGACC
Source organism: uncultured Pelagibacteraceae bacterium (assembly GCA_902604525.1). GTDB lineage: Bacteria > Pseudomonadota > Alphaproteobacteria > Pelagibacterales > Pelagibacteraceae > Pelagibacter. The sequence continues at coordinate 53,258 of CACKYY010000006.1, forward strand.
TAGTCCAAATATAAAAGACAATGGCGCGGCAACTAAAATAAACGATAAAGTTTGCATAGATGGTTTCCACTGACCAAAAATAGAAATGTAAACCATTGTTAATCCAGCGAAAATGGCTAAACCTTTACCACTCAATTTATAAGATAATATTGTTGCTCCAGCAGCAACAATAGTCCATGGTAAACCTGGTAATTCTGCCCATGGATTAGCATCAATAAAATCCCAACTTGTAAATGCAACAATAGTTTCTAATCCACCTAATAAAATCTCTCTAATTAACTCAATTATAAAGGTCATAAATGCAGTTAAATTTCTACTTATTTGCAAGAGAAGTGGTCTTGTTTTAAATTCTTGTGTATCTTCATTCCAAAACTCCATCGGCATCCAGTCGTTCATTAGAAAAAATAATGAGTCATTTATCCATATAGGTAACCATCCAAGTAATGGGGGTAATCTCCAAAAGACATCAAAAGCATAATACCTCACCTCCTTGCCAGCAAAAACAAAGGTACTTTGATTGGGGTCTTTAACAAACTCTGCCTGACCTCTTATAAATTTATATGTTTCAGGAACTTCGATTGCAAAACATAATGCAAAAAAAACAATTAATAAAAACAACCACTGAAATATTTTTGGATTTTTTTTTAAAAATTCCATAATTTAATTTCCATTTTTCCTTCCACCAAAAACTGTATTAATTATCTTTGTAGGATTAATAGAGCCTATAATTTTATTATTACTATCTATAACTCCTACAGTTTTTTCCTGAGTTAGAATTTTTTCAGCAACATTTTCAATAATCTCATCTTTTGAAACTCTTAAATCTCCTAAATTATCACCTGTAGATTGATCCATTACATCTTCAATTAACAAAACTTTTTCCCTTGGGACTTCTTCAGTAAATTTCCTCACATATTCAGTTGCAGGATTTAAAACTATTTTAGCAGGTGTATCTAATTGTTCAATTATACCATCCTTCATAATTGCTATTCGATCAGCTAGCTTTAAAGCCTCGTCAAAATCATGAGTGATGAACATTATAGTTTTTTGCAATTTATCTTGAAGTCTTAAAAACTCATCCTGCATTTCTTTTCGGATCAAAGGATCTAATGCTGAAAAAGGCTCATCTAAAAACCAAATATCCGGCTCTACAGCTAAGGATCTTGCAATACCTACTCTCTGCTGTTGTCCACCTGAAAGTTCTCTTGGAAAATAATTTTCCCTTCCGTCTAATCCAACCAACTTAACCATATCCATTGCCTTACTAATGCTTTCATCAGTATTAATGCCCTTAATCTGTAATGGAAATGCTATATTTTCAACTACAGTTTTGTGCGGCAACAACGCAAAGCTTTGAAAAACCATTCCCATTTTATTTCTTCTAAGATCAATAAGTTCTTTGTTGTTCAGCTCCAATAAATCTTGACCTTCTATAAAAATTTTTCCACCTGTTGCATCTGTTAGTCTTGAAATACATCTAAGCAATGTTGATTTACCTGATCCAGATAAACCCATAACAACCAACATTTCTCCTTTTGCTACTTCAAAGGAAGCATTGTTAACTCCAACTATACATCCATTTTCTTGAAAAGTTTTTGCATCTACGTTTCCATTGGCTTCTTGGAGCATTTTTTTGGCATTTTCTCCAAAAATTTTGTAAACAGATTCACATTTAATAACTGTATCAGACATAAATTATTATTAAGTTATACGAAATTTAGTTGAATTAATATGTATATAATACTCGTCTCTCCTTAATTAAAAATTTTTGATATAATAAATTCTAGTATCAATACCAGTACTTAAAAAACTTAACGCCTCCCCACTTACTTTAATTTCTTCATCTACTCCAACATTGTTTCCACTAACTGTGAAACCTGCAAAACATTTATTTTTTTCTTCATCCCATTCAACAAATGTTTCATCAATTTTGTTTCCATTAATTGTATAAATTTCATGCGCTCTAAAGTTAAGAAAATTAGCCCCCATTATCGCTCTTTGAGGAATAAGTTTTGTTGCTTTACAGACTTTCTCGTAAACATCGACAGATAGTCTATGATGATCAGTTCCATCAAAAGCAACTAAAATTCCAGATGGCAGACTTGATATTAATTCATTTAATTTTCTTTCTTCAGCAATTCTTTCTTCCTCTATTTTCATCCTTTTTACTAAATCATCACCTTCTCCAAAAATATTGTTTAAAATAACAAATGATAAAATGATGATTAAGGTAATTATTATTAATCCACCAAACTGTCTAACCTGCTCTGGTAATTCTTTTAATTTGTTAAAATAATTTTCTTGAGACATTATTCTTGTAGTTTTCCATTTTTCCAAATTCCTGATTTTTGCTTTCCATCAGCCCAAGTGAATGTTCCTTGACCATTCATAAAGCCGTTGGCCCATTCGCCATCATAAGTAGAACCATCTGGAAATGTTAATAGTCCTTGTCCACTCCATACACTATTTTTAAATTCACCTTTATAGATATATCCATTTGGCCAAGTTTCTACTCCCTGACCTTGTTTCTTGGTTTCAACCCACTCTCCTTCATAAGTAGTTTTATCAGTATAAATCCATTTTCCATATCCGTTTTCACAATTTCCCTCTTTACATCCAGTACTTCGTGCAAAAGCTGATGAACTAATAAAAAAAGTTAAAATTAAAAATAAAAAAATATTTTTCATGGGTTTATTTTATACAAAAATTAAATAAAAAAAAATCCCCCCCAACAAAGTTGGGAGAGATTTATAAGTTTTATATTTTTAACCTTAATGATCGTGTGTAAATTCTTCCCACACTTTCTTATTATCGGCTAACCATTTTTTAGCTGCATCTTCATGAGTCATCTTATCTAAATCAACTAAAGCTGCCATCGCTCCAATTTGACTTGTAGAAAATGACATTTTTTTAAATACTTTAGCTGCATTTGGATGAGTTTTTGGAAAATCCTCATGTGCTGCTTTTTTCAGATAACCATCTGGAGAACCACATTTTCCATCTCCACCATCTTCTGGTCTGCAACCTGCAGTGTATGGAGGAAAGTCAATAAATGTAAAACCAGCACCATCTGTAAAGTTTGGTGTCCAATTGAAAATTATTGTTCCTCTTCCTTCTTTTTCAGCAGCTGCTAATTCAGCCCAAAGCGCATCTGCACTTCCAGCAAATTTAACCCACCAAAGATCACCTAAACCTAAAGCATCAACCCTTTGTGGAATTAAGTCACCGTGCCAAGTTTGTGGACCTTCCAACATTCTTCCTTTTCCATTTGGAGAGTCAGGTGTTGTAAAGTTTTTAGCACAGTCAGGATTTTTTAAAGCAGTCCAGTCTGGTAAACCAGGACATAATCCTTTATCTGTAACCCAGTTTGGGTATCCCATATCTTCAAGTGTTCTTGCTTCATGATCACCCATATCTATTAAACCACCTTTATCTAAAGCAGTTGTAAATGATTTACCAAATGCGGACTCCCACACTTCGTGAGATATAGTTACATCTCCAATTCTGATTGATTCGTAAACTGCTTGTGAGTCAGCATTTACATATTTAACATTGTTACCCATGCTTTCGAAAATTCCACCAATAACGTACGCCATTACAATTTGACTTGACCAGTTATGAGTTGGGATTACGATGGGTTTTTTGCTATCTGCAGCATTAGAAATTCCTGTAAAACTAACGACAGAAATTACAAGAGCAGATAATAATGATATTATTTTTTTCATTTTTTTCTCCCCAATTATTAATATTAATGACAAAGTATGTTCTGATTTAAAGGTATAGTCAACTCGTTTTCAGTATAATATGGTCACAATAAAATTATAATAAAACATTAAAGATGTTAGGAATCAGCAAAGATATTAAATATCCAGGACTAAATATTTTACCACCAGGAGTTGAAAGACATATTGTAAATGGTGGTGGCCTTACTGCTTTTCATATTTTCCCTGATGATGAAATAGAGATTATCAATAATGAAGGAAATCAAATTTGCGAAATTATATGTTTTAATAAAGACGGAAAATCAGATGTAGGTATTTTAAACCTAAAAAGTAACAACAATAAAAATTTTATTCGAGATATCTTAAGTAAAAAAGATGAAAGTATTCTAGCAACCAATTATCAACTTAAAAAACTAAACTTAAATATTTCAGAATCAAAATCCTCAGTAGTATTTGATATTGATACCCAAATTGGTGAAAAAATAAATTTAAAGTCTAAAGATAAATGTTTTGCAATATTTGCAGCTCCTGGACAAGACATGGATGTTACAAAGCAAAATCCTCCTACAGATTTAATTATTTATATTAAAAGAGCAAATATTATTGATGACAAAGAATTAAATGTTATTCCAAACCCTGTCTTTGAACCATCACACGAGGAGAATATAAATAAAGCAAGTAGTATATCTTATGAAGTTAAAGAAGGTGACTACATCCAAGTGATAAGTCCAACTGGAAGACAATGTTCAGACTTTGTAGCATTTGACACAAGGAAATTAGAAAAAGGAATTGAGAAAGGTTTGGATTGGCAAACAACTAGAACTTTCATGGGAAATACATTTCCAGGTCCAGGATTATTTTCTAAATTTTATGATACTGACCATGAACCTTTGGTAGAAGTAATTAGAGATACCGTTGGTAAACATGATACTTTTAATCTTGCTTGTACTTCAAAGTACTATGAAGATGCTGGTTATTTTGGCCATGCAAATTGCTCTGATAATCTTACAGAAAGTATGTCAAAGTATGGTCTACAAAAACAAAAAGGCTGGCACGCAATCAATTTATTTTTTAATACATCTGAAGGTGGATTAAACTCAGTCATTTCCGATGAATCTTATTCTCGTCCTGGTGATTATGTCATGTTTAGAGCTTTAAAAGATTTAACTATTGGAACAACAGCATGTCCTAGTGATATAGATCCTTGTAATTCGTGGAATCCAACTAATATTTTTGTTAGAACATATGACAAGAAAAAAGAATTTACTAAATCATTTGCATTCAGGATGAAAACAGACTCTGAAAAAAAACTAACAAGAAATTCTGGGTTTTATGAAAGAACTTCAAAACTAACAAGAAACTTTATAGATGCTAGAGGTTTTTGGCTTCCAAATGATTACACAAAACATGGGCTTGTTAATGAGTACAACGCTTGTAGAAATGATGCAGTTTTAATTGATTTATCTTCATTAAGAAAATTTGAAATTATTGGTCCTGATGCAGAAGCATTGTTAAATTATACACTGACTAGAAATGTTAAAAAACTGTCTGTAGGTCAAGTTGTTTATTCTGCTATGTGCTACGAAAATGGAATGATGTTTGACGACGGCACACTTTTAAGATTAAGTGAAACTGGTTTTAGATGGATCTGTGGAGATGAATATGGGGGTGAATGGTTAAAAGAAATTGCAAAAAAGAAAAATTTTAACGCGAACATTAAAAATTCAACAGACCAAATAAGTAACGTTTCATTACAAGGTCCAAAAAGCAGAGAAATTTTAAAAAATATAATTTTTACACCTCCCACTCAACCTTCTATAGATGAACTTGGATGGTTTAGATTTACCATTTGCAGAATAGAAGATTTGCAAGGTATACCATTGATTGTTTCTAGAACTGGTTATACTGGTGAACTTGGATATGAAATTTGGTGTCACCCTAAACATGCTTCTGAAGTCTGGGATAAATTAATGGAGGCAGGAGAAAAAGATGGTTTGATCCCTGCAGGATTTGGAGCTTTAGACAAACTTAGAATTGAGGCAGGGTTAATTTTATTTGGTAATGAATTTGATGGTCAACAAGATCCTTTTGAAGCAGGTATTGGTTTTGCAGTTCCGTTAAAAACAAAAATGGAAGATTTTGTAGGTAAAGATGAATTAATAAAAAGAAAAAATAATCCTCAAAAAAAACTTGTTGGGCTTGAGTTAGATGGTAAAGAGATTGCAGGTCATGGTGACTGTGTTCATATTGGCAGATCTCAAATTGGAGTAATTACAAGTGGATGTTTATCCTCAACATTAAATAAAAATATAGCTTTGTGTAGAATGGATGTTCAATATTCAGAAATTGGAACAGAAGTTGAAGTTGGAAAAATTGACGGTCACCAAAAAAGAATAAGCGCAAAAGTAGTTGGATTTCCTTTTTATGATCCTACTAAGTCCAGAGTAAAATCGTAAAGTAAATGCCAAAAGATAAAAAAACTCTTTTAAATTTTTGGGAAGATCAAATGAGAGAGTCTCATACTTCAAGTAATTATTTTTTTAGAAAATCACCTTCTCATTATCATATGATGTTATTAGTAATGTCTGCCTACAAAGAAAATAAGAAATTATCTGTTGAACAGCTAAAAACTAAACTATTTAAAACATCCAGGCCAAAATCAGCTCTGATTATTAATGAAGCATGCGAAAAAGGATTCTTTCATTTAGAGAAAACTTCAAAAGATCAAAGAATTAAGAATATTAAGCCAAGCGACTCTTTTATTAGAGAGTTCAATGAATATTTAAATACACTTAAAAACATAAGCTATTAAGCACTTATTTCAGCTAAGTTTAAAGTGTATATATTATATATATACTTTTTAGTTCTAAAAATAATTATATCAATTATGATTTGTAAAAAATAAGATTTTCACATGTCATTACCCACAAAAGCAAAAGTAGTCATTATCGGTGGTGGTATACATGGTTTAAGTACTGCTTGGAAACTATCAGAAACTTATAAAAATCCAGGAGATATTGTTGTTTTAGAAAAAAAAGACACTGCTTCAGGTGCTAGTGGAATTGCATGTGGTGTTGTAAGAAATAATTATTTTCAGCCAGCAATGAGAGAACTGATGGCTCACTCTGTTTCAGTTTGGGAAAGCGATCCTAAGGCTTTTAAATATAATGCAGTTGGATATTTACAAATTTCACCTGAGGTTATGCATAAAGATGTTGCAAGTATTTATGAACAACAAAAAGCTATTGGTTACGAGTCAGAATTTATTGAGGGTGAGAAAGATTGCATGAAATATATGAAAGGTATATTTGATGACTGGCAGGCCGAAGGTATTACTTCAGTTCTTCACGAAAAAAAAGGTGGATATGCTTTTAATAAAGACTCTATTAAAGCTCTAGAAAATAAATCTACCAGCAATGGTGTACAGGTAATGAAAGGTGTTAAGGTAACAGGTTTTAAAAGAGGTAGTAATAGTAAAGCAGTTACTGGGGTTGAGACCAATAAAGGTACAATTGAATGTGAACAAGTAGTTGTTGGTGCAGGTCCGTGGGCAAGAGATTTTTGGAATATGTTAGAGCTTCCTAAGATAGCAAAAATAAAAGGTAAAGATGGTAAGCTTCATGAAACCGATATGTGGAAATATTGGATGCTTCAAGAAGGGGTGATTGGAGTTGAGCCTGATTTTTTAAAAACAAATGACGGTAAGCAACCACCTGTAGTTCACGTAGACTCAACAGCACCATTATATTCAGATAAAACAAAAAAATTATTAACAGATAAAATTTGGGGAATTTATTATAAACCAGATATTGAAGGTTTAGGAGTTCAAGGAGGAACTTCTCCTTATATTGTAGATAAACATTTTGATGAGGTTAATGTTGATCCATATGGAATAGAGTCTCCCGAATACCAAACCACTGAGGCTTTTAATGAAATGTGGTGTTCGGCTTTAGCTCATTGTCAAAAAAGATTTGAGGGTAAATCTGACTTATATAGAAAAGGTCCATCAGGTGGACTTGGATGTATGACACCAGACTCTTTCCCAATATTCGATAGATTTTTAGAAAATGTTTATATGATAGCAGACGCTAATCATGGCTATAAAATGATTGGTGTAGGAGAGCTTGTTGCAAAAGAAATTCTTGGTACTGAGAGTGATTTATTAAAACCGTTTAGATACAACCGTTACGAGAAGGGAGAACTTCACCCTACTTCGAACAGTCCGTTCCCTTGGAGTTAAACTTCAAGCCTAGACACAAATAAATTTTTCAGCTACGTTTTAGAAAATTTATAATTGATTAAGGGGAAAAATGACCGATCTAGAAAAACATGTTAACCAGCCAGGTAGAGCAAAATTAGTTAAAAATGTAAGAGAAAAAATTAATGAATTAGGAATTACATATATTTATTATCAATTTATCTCTGTCACTGGAAGAGTTGTTGGAAAAGGTATACCTGCTGATCATTGGGAAAGGACTGCAGAAAAAGGTTTTCAATTAGTTTATGGAGCAACAGCAAATCTATTTTTAGATCGTCACAACAACTATATTGGATATGGACCTGAAGCAATGGAGCTGGTTGGAATTCCTGATCCAGAAACTTTTGTTCAATTACCATGGGATAAGAGAGTTGGAAGGGTATTTGTTACTTGTTTTAGAAATAGAGAAGAAAGAAAAAATCCTGGAGGTCATTTAACTTCTGACTGTAGAGGAAATTTACGAATATTTGCTGATGAGTTTAAAAAGAAACATGGTCTTGAGTTAAGAGTCGGTACTGAACCAGAAATGATGTGGTTGACAAAAAATGAAGACGGCACACCTACAGGAAAAGGGTTTTCAAAACCTTTCTGCTACCACATTGATCAGTTTGAGTCGTTAAGACCTGTATTTATGAAAGTAATCGAATATGCTAAGGCTATGGGTCTTGATATGATTCAAGGTGACCATGAAGATGCACCAGGTCAATTAGAGCTTAATTGGACATATGATAACGTTTTAAGAAATGCTGATAGGTTATCCACCTACAGGCAAATTTGTGCACAAGTTGCAAGAGAACATGGTTTAATAGCTTGTTTTATGACCAAACCGTTTATGGGAGTATCAGCAAGCGGATGCCATACAAATATGTCTCTTTGGAAAGGTGGAAAGATAAAGGTTAACAAACTTGGAAATAAAAAGTTGCCAGGTGTCGAAGAAGTTTTTAGCTATGTAGAAGGTGGGACCAACACTTTCATGCCTGATACTAAAGATATGCAACTACCAGGAAAAGTAGGATTGCAATCGATTGCTGGAATTATGAAACATTTGCCTGCCTTGACTGCTTTAGGATCTTCAACAGTAAATTCTTATAGAAGACTTTGGGACCAGGGATTTTGGGCACCTGTTTATGCTGATTGGGGATACCAAAATAGAACTTGTGGTTTAAGAGTTTCTGCGCCTGGAAGATTTGAATATAGATCTGTAGACTCAATGCATAATCCTTACTTACTAGGAGCAGCATTATTGAAAGCTTGTGATGAAGGTATATCAAAAAAAATGAAGCCAGCTGCACCAGAGTCTAGAAACATTTACGAAGCACAAAAAGCTGGTAAAGATGTTAAAAAACTTCCTTTAAGTTTAGGAGAAGCTTTGGATAGATTGGCAGAGGATGAAGTAATTAAATCTGCAATGCCAGATGAAATGTATAAAGTTTTCCATTGGTATAAAAATGATGAATGGGAAAGATTTTTAGGTGCAACAACTCAATGGGATCTGGATACTTATCTTGATTGTCTTCCATAAGTCATAAATAAAAGAAGGGTAAAATATGTGTGGTATAGCAGGTTTAATTCATAGAGGTAAATCCTCCAATGTTGGAAGTGAACTCCAAGGTATGCTCCAAGCATTAAAACACAGAGGTGAAGACTCAACAGGTTATGCTTTATACGGAGATACGGATGGTAAAAATTTTATCATGCGTTTTAAAGTTGGAGAAAATGTTGGAGAAGGTAGTTCTTCAGTTATGGAAGATGTTTCTGTCTACGATGAAAGAAAAAAAATTGTTGATCAAACTTTAGCTGAGATGGGTGCAAAAATTGTCAAAGAAGAAAGAACTCTCCCTTACTCATTAAGATATGAAATTGATTTTGAAACAAAAGATTTATTAGATTTTTCTCAAAGAATTGAAAGTATCCCTGGAGTTGAAATATTATCAATGGGAAAATCTTTAGAAGTAATTAAAGACTTGGGAAACGCAAAAATGGTATGTGACAGATATAGTTTAGATAAACTTGTTGGAACACATGCTATTGGCCATGCAAGAATGGCAACAGAGTCCGGTGTAGATATTAAATCAGCCCACCCATTCTGGGGTTATCCTTTTAGTGATGTATCAGTTGTGCATAACGGACAACTTACAAATTATTGGAACAATAGAAGAGTTCTTGAGAATAAAGGAATGAGATTTATGTCAGAATGCGACTCGGAATTGATTGCGGTTTATATAGCACAAAAAATGAGAGAAGGAGCAAGTCTTGAGGAAGGAATGAAAGACTCTCTATCTGGGCTTGATGGTGTTTTTACTTATTTTGTAGCAACCAAAGACTCTTTAGGTATGGCAAAAGATACAATGGCAGCAAAACCATTAGTGCTTTATGAGTCAGATGATTTAGTTGCAATGGGATCAGAAGAGATAGCGATAAGGTCAGTATTACCACACGAAATTGACACTTATGATCCTTTTGATGGAGAGGTAAAAGTATGGCAAATATAAAAACTATCGATAAAAAGTCCAAAGCCCAATCAATGGGTATGCATACTGAGGTTCTTACAGGAAGAACTCAGCAAAAGTTTTTTAATCCAGACGAGGCTGAAAACTTTTATTACTTTGGAACATACGATGTTGATTTTAATAAAAGAACAGACTTAGATGTAATGAATATGTCTGCGCCTGAAGCTAATAAGGAAATAGATAACCTAATGAGCCAAGGATATGGAACAATTGTAATTAAAAATCCACAAGGGAAACATAGTTTAGGTGTTGGTATTTTAAATAAACTAAACTTAATTTTTGAGGGTAGTTTAGGGTATTTTGGAATGGGGTCTTGTGATGGTCCGATTGTTAGAATTAATGGAAGAGTTGGTTGGTCATGTGCGGAAAATTTGATGGCTGGAAAAGTTGTTATTGAAAAAAATGCAGGTTCTTGTTTTGGAGCTGCTATTAGAGGTGGAGATTTAATCTGTAAGGGTAGTGTTGGTGCAAGAACCGGTATAGATATGAAAGGTGGCACTATTATTATTGGTGGTGATGCTGGTGCATTTACAGGCTTTATGATGCAAAGAGGAAGAATAATAATTCTTGGAGATGTTGGAATAAATTTAGGAGACTCTATGTATGATGGGACAATTTTCGTAGGTGGAGAAATTGGATCTTATGGTAGTGATGCTGTAGATGCAGAACTAACACTTAGTGATCAAGATTGGTTGAGAAGAAAACTTAAGGTCGCAGAAATAGGTGAAGATTTTGACGTTAGTAAAATGAAAAAAATTGTAGCTGGTAAAAAACTTTGGAATTATGACAATTTAGAACCTACAGAGAAGAAGGGAGCAATTTAATGCCTAAGAAAAAAAGTAAAAAAGTTAAAAAGAACGGAAAAGGTGTTGGTGGAAAAGCTGATGTACACGCACATGAAGAAGGAAAAAGAAATAAAAGTTTATTAGGACATAACGCAATTTTTACTCCTGAAGTAATAGACGATATTCATATTAAAGCTCAATTAGGAAGATACAGAATGCGTGGAATGGCATTAATGAAAAAAATTCCAACATTCGATGATTTAGTTTTCTTACCAGGAACATTAACAAGATTTGTAATAGAGGGTTACAGAGAAAAATGTGAGACTAAAACAGTTATTGGTCCAAGATGTGAAAACCCAATTGAATTAGATATTCCAGTTTATATTACGGGAATGAGTTTTGGTGCACTTTCTTATGAAGCAAAAACCGCTTTAGCAAGAGGAGCAACTATGGCTGGTAGTGCTACTTGCTCAGGTGAAGGTGGAATGATACCAGATGAAAGAAGATATTCAGAAAAATGGTACTATCAATGTATTCAATCAAGATATGGATTTAATCCTCACCATGCACAATTAGCTGATGGAATAGAAGTTTTTATTGGACAAGGTCAAAAAGTTGGAATGGGTGGCCACCTAATGGGACAGAAAGTAACTGACCAAGTTGCAGAAATGAGATCACTACCTTCAGGTATTGACCAAAGATCTCCTGCGAGACATCCTGACTGGCTAGGTCCAGACGATTTAGCTTTGAAAGTTGAAGAATTAAGACAACTAACAAAAAATAAAGTTCCTATTCAATTAAAATTAGGAGCTTCAAAAGTTTACGATGATGTTCGAATGGCTGCAAAGTGTGATCCTGACTCAATTTATTTAGATGGAATGGAAGGATCTACTGGAGCTGGTCCACATATCGCTGCTGCAAACACTGGAATACCTGGAATTGCTGCAATTAGAGAAGCAAGAAGAGCAATAGATGACGTTGGTAAAACTGGAAAAGTTACTCTGATTTATGCTGGTGGAGTAAGAGATGGTGCAGATATGGCAAAAGCTTTAGCTTTAGGAGCTGACGCGATTGCTATTGGTACTGGATCAATGATTGCATTAAATTGTAATAAAGACATACCTGAGGCTAATTTTGAAAAAGAAATTGGTGTAAAAGCGGGAGAATGCTACCACTGTCACACAGGTCGTTGCCCAGTTGGAGTTGCCACGCAAGATCCAAAATTAAGAGCAAGATTAAATCCAGATGATGCTGCTTTAAGAGTTTATAATTATTTACATTCAATGACTTTAGAAGCTCAATTATTGGCTAGAGCTTGTGGTAAAACAAATATTCACTCACTAGAGCCAGAAGATTTAGCTGCACTAACATCTGAGGCATCCGCTTTGGCAAAAGTTCCTTTAGCTGGAACTAATTATACAGTTGGAGTTGACAATTATCATAAAATCTAAGTGTAAATATGGCTAAGAAAAAAGTAAAAAAAACATCAAAAAAAAAACAAGTAGTTGGTCAGTTAGGCAAGAAAAAAGAAACTGCAAGAGAAAAGATGATTGGCCAAACAATTGGTTATAGATATGACGTTAATCTTTTGCCTGATTATTCAAAGATTACTCCTTTTTTAAAAAAATATATTGAAGCTATGGGATGGGATGATTTAAATTGGCTTGAGGATGTTCATATGGGTTATGAAGATGATAGACCTGCTGTATTTTGTAGGAATGCTAACGGATGGGTTACTATTCCAAAATCCATTAAACTACCTAATAACCAACAAGATCGAGATATGATAGCTAGAGAGCTCTTAGTTAAGTTTCAAATGTCTCCTAAACATCCATTAGTTGATCTTAAAAAAGCTTATTTAAAATTTTAAGATCACAATCAAGAGTTGATTCTATTTTAAAATCTATTGTCCAGAGTAGGTTTTTGAATATTGTTTTATTTGTAACACCTTTAAAAATTTCATAAGATTTCTTAAACAAATATGGGGGTAAAAAATGACTGATCAGTTAGGTGCTCTTACTACTATATTTACAGAGTTTTACTACTGGGTAACGGTAGTACTGATGTTTTTAATTCACGTCGGTTTCTGTATGTACGAAGTAGGAGCGTCAAGATACAAACACCACCAACATACCTTAATGAAAAACACAATGCTTATACCTTTGGTAACAGTAACGTGGTTTTTGTTTGGTTGGTGGATTTATTGGGCTTTTCCAACAGGACCAGGACTAGCTCCATCAATAATGACAGAAAGTACTGGGCTCGTTTTAGGTGGTGGATTTGGAGGAAATGATCTTGCTAATCCAACTAATGCTCTTATGGCAGTAAATCTAAACGATCATATAATGGGTGTTTTCTGGGCAGCTTTCTTATTATTTTCATGGACAGCTGCTTCTATCGTTTCAGGGGCCATCATTGAAAGGATAACAACTTTCGCATTTGGAGTTTTAGCAATTGCGATTGGATCTGTTTTCTGGTCCATAGATGCTTCTTGGGGATGGCACTTTGATGGATGGATGTTAAAACTTTTAGGATATCATGATGCTTATGCGTCAGGTGTTATCCATGCTATAGCAGGTGGATTTGCACTGGGTGTTCTAATGGTTCTAGGACC
>CACKYY010000007.1 GCA_902604525.1 uncultured Pelagibacteraceae bacterium
ATAAAGATGAAATATTAAAGCAATTACAACAAAAAAATATAAGTTGCAAAAATGTAACATTTCAAATTTTTGGATTATCACTTACAAGCTACAATATTATAATTTCTTTATTATTAACTATTACTTTAACAAGAATTTACTTTGGATATGAAAAGAGCAAATAAAAAAAAAATTGAGGAATTTATTAGAGTTGATCACGCTGGTGAGAGAGGTGCCGTTAAGATTTACGAAGGTCAGTTACTTGCTTTAAATACATTTGTTAAAAATGACAAGTTAAAAAAAATTATTGAAGAAATGAAAATTCACGAAAAAGAGCATCGAGATTTTTTTGAAAATGAAATAAAAAAAAGAAATATAGCTCCAACAAAATTTTTGCCCCTATGGGATTTGTTAGGTGTAGGTTTGGGCTTTGGATCAACTTTATTGGGTAAAAAAGCTGCCATGCTTTGCACCGCTTCTGTTGAAGAAGTTATTGATGAACACTACTTAAATCAAATTAAACAACTTGATAATAGTGAAAAAATCTTAAAGGAAAAAATTATAAAATTTAGAGAAGATGAATTAAATCATAAAGATATAGCTTACGAAAAAGGAGCAACAAAAAAAGGACCTTACTCTATTTTAGATAAATTAATAAAAACTGGTTCTAAAATTGCAATAAATATATCTGAAAAGATCTAAGCCTCTAGTTCAACGTCCCAATATAAATAGTCCATCCAACTTTTGTGAAGAAAGTTTGGAGGAAAATTTTTTCCATTTTTATGTAGATCTTCTGTTGAGGGTCTATAAGGATATTGGTGCAACTTCATCCCTGAATTTTTTAATAGTTTTCCACCTTTTTTTACATTACATGCTGAGCAGGCGGTAACTACATTATCCCAGTTAGTTTCTCCTCCTTTTGATCTGGGTAGCAGATGGTCAAAAGTTAGTTCATCAGAACTACCACAATACTGGCAAGAAAATTTATCTCTTAAGAATACATTAAATCTTGTAAAGCTAGGTTTCGAAAGTGGTACAATATAATCTTTTAAGGCAATAACACTTGGTAATTGCATGTTAAAGGAAGGACTTCTGATAACCCTATCATAATTGCTTACTATAATTACTCTATCTAAAAAAACAGATTTAACTGTGTCTTGCCATGACCACAATGATAAAGGATAATAACTTAACGGTCTGTAATCTGCATTTAAGACTAATGCTGGACATTTTTCTAATGAAACATCTTGTTCAATAAAATTATTCATTGGCTATTTTTAACTTAGTTAATCTACTTTATCAAGATTAAGAGATATTAAAGTTTCTTTAAAATATAATTAAGTGCTGTGCTAGAAGCTTGTATAGGAATCTGATGATCACAATTTTTAATTAAAAGTGTATCAACTTTTACATCGTTTCTAATTAAAAAGTCTTTTGCTTCCAGTAAATTGATTGATGGGACAATTTGATCCCTATCACCGTGGATAAGCAAAGTTTCAGTTTTATTTTTGATTCTATTTTTTAAATTATCTTGATCAATTATTTTTCCAGAAAAACCAACAATACAAGAAAATCTTTCTTCTGATGTCAATCCAACATTTAAAGACATCATACAGCCTTGACTGAAACCAGACAAGCATATTTGTTTATTTGATAAATTAAATTCTAATTTAATCTCTTCAATAAATTTTTTAATAATATTTTCTGCCTTAATTGATTGCTCTAAAATATATATTGGATCATCTTTACTTAAATCAAACCATTGATATCCAGAAGGACTCATAGCACACGGCTCGAACCCATTTGGACAAATAAAAACTGTATTTGGCATATGTCTTTTCCAATTTAATGAAAGTATGCTAATGTCTTTTCCATCACCGCCATATCCATGCAATAAGATAATTGCATTTTTTATTTCACCTTCGTTTTCAGGTCTAATAATTATAGAATTAAGGCAAAATGTCATAGTTAATTTATTAAGTGTTTTATTTCTAAAAACAATCTACAATATAAATATGTTATCAGGAACAATAGTTAAAGTTCTATCTATAGCACTTCTAATTGCTGTGGGTATTGTCTTAATTTTAGGTATTGGTACTCTTTTCAAGGGTGGAGAGACAAGTAAAAAATATTCAAATAAGTTGATGCAAATGAGAGTCATTTTACAATTTATTGCTATAATCGCTTTGGTAGGCTTTGCTTATTTTTTTAAAGATTAACCTAAATTTTTTAACCAATTAATAAAGTTTTCATCATCAAAATTTATCGAACCGATAATTCTTGCTAACTCTTCTCCTTTGGAATTTAAAAGTATAGTTGTTGGAAGTCCTCTTAAAGAAAAAGTTTTTGCTAGAGTTGAAGGGGGATCAAAATAAGGTTCTAAATTATCTATACCTAATTCAGTAAAAAAACTGTTAACCTTATCTATTCTTTCTTTACCAATATTAATTGGGAATATTTTTAAATTCTGTAACTTTTTATTTACTTGGAGTCTGTCTAGGGAGGGCATTTCCTCTCTACAAGGTGCACACCAAGTTGCCCAAAAATTTAACATTATTATGTGACTATCTAAATTTTGAATATTAATCTCTTTGTCTGCATCATCTAAAAAAATAACATTACTGTATGTTTTTGGGTTTTTATGAACTACAAGATTTTTAAGATTCGGCAGTTCATTTGCGAGAGTATTAGTGATGAAAAAGGTAAATAATATTAAAATTCTCATGTTAAATAGGTATAATTAAATAACATGGCAAAAAATAAAAACAACCAGGCAATATGGAACATGCGTATTAAAAAAAATTCGTCAAATTTATATCAAAAAGTTGGTAATTCTTTAGATGTCGACAAAAAACTTTACAAAGAAGACATCAAAGGATCAATTGCTCATGTTGAAATGCTTTTTAAGCAAAAAATAATCTCATTCAAAGTTAAAAATAAGATCATTTATGGACTGAATAAAATAGAAAGAGAGATTTCTGGTAAAAAATTTGAATTTAATAAAAAATATGAAGATATTCATATGAATATTGAAAAAAGACTTTTTCAAATTATTGGTGAAGAGGCTGGTTATGTCCATACAGCAAGATCAAGAAATGACCAGGTAATCACTGATTTTAAAATGTGGTTAAAGTCTGCAACTAATGAAATAAACAAAAACCTAGATAAAGTCATTAAAAGTTCAATAAAATTAGCTGAAAAAAATATTCAAACTATCATGCCTGGTTTTACTCATTTAAAAAATGCACAAGCAATTTCTTTTGCACATTATCTAATGTCTTATGTTGAAATTTTTAATCGAGATAAAAAAAGATTTTCTAACAATCTAGAAAGTTTAGATGAAAATCCACTTGGTGTCGCTGCTTTATCTGGCACTTCTTTTAATATAGATAGAAATTATACAACCAAAAAACTTGGTTTTAAAAAACCTACAAATAATTCTATTGATACGGTTTCAGATAGAGACTTTGTAATTGATTTTCTTTATAGCGTGTCAGTATGCTCTATGCATATTTCAAGAATAGCAGAAGACTTGATTATATGGAATTCAGATGGATTTAATTTAATTAACCTGTCTGATAAAGTTGTAACTGGATCTTCGATAATGCCTCAAAAGAAAAATCCTGACCTTTTAGAATATTTAAGAGGTAAATCTGGAAGTACCTATGGAAATCTATTTTCTATGCTAACTATCTTAAAGGGGTTGCCACTTTCTTATTTTAAAGATCTTCAAGATGATAAAGAGATTGTTTTTAATTCAAATGATACACTTGTAAATTGTCTAAAAATTTTTGATGAGGTATTAAAAAATTGTAGTCCTAATAAAAAAAAAATGCTTGAGCTTGCAAATAAAGGATACATTACTGCAACAGACTTAGCTGACTATCTAGTTAAAAACCATTCAATGTCATTTAGAAATGCTTACCGTAAAACCTCAGCTATAGTTAATTTAGCAGAAAAAACAAAAAAAAATTTAAATGAACTTTCTTTAGACCAACTTAAAAAAATTGAGCCTAAACTTACTGAAGATGTTTTGAAAGTATTTGATTTAAATAATTCTATCAATTCAAAAAAATCTTTTGGAGGAACATCTTTTGATAATATTAAAAAGATGATATGGAAATACAAAAAAGAAATATGATTAAAAAATTAATTACAATAATCTTATTTTCAATATTATTGGTATCCTGTGGAAAAAAAGGATGCCCGAAATACTCAGATTTAGATAATGAGAAATGTGACCCAATATTTAAAAAACGTATATGAAATATAGTAAAAAAAAACTTTTTATTGAGAAAGTAAGTGTTCTTGAAATTGCTAATAAATTTCAAACCCCCGCCTATTGTTACTCATACTCAAAGTTAAAAGATAACATAAATATTTTTAAAAAAAATTTTAAATCTTTTTCTCCATTGATCTGCTTTTCAGTAAAATCAAATACTAATATAAATATAATTAAAGAAATTAAGAAATTTGGTTTAGGGGCTGACGTTGTTTCGAAAGGAGAACTTATGTTGGCTTTAAAAGCAGGAGTCAATCCTAGCAAAATAGTATTTTCAGGGGTTGGTAAAACCAACGAAGAAATCAATTTTGCTATCAACAAAAAAATACTACTTATTAATGCTGAATCAAAAAGTGAAATTCAAGAGATTAATAAAATTGCAAAACGAAAAAAAAAAATAGTACAAGTTGGGATAAGGCTAAACCCAAATACTGATGCAAAAACGCTTAAACAGATTTCTACTGGTAGAAGCGAAAATAAATTTGGTGTAAACAGTAAAACTTTTTACGAACTTGTAAACTACTGTAAAAACTCAAAAAATATCAGTCTACAATGTTTAAGTGTGCATATAGGTAGTCAAATATTAGACCATAAGCCATATGAAAGAATGCTCAAAGCCGTAAGTAGTATGATTTATAAAACCAAACACAAATTTAAATTTGTGGATTTAGGTGGAGGAATGGGAATTTCTTACAGTGATAAAATTAAAAAGCTTAATTATAAAAAGTATAACCTGGCAATTAAGAATTTTTTAAAGAAACATAATACAAAAATTATTTTTGAACCAGGTAGATCAATAATTGGCAATACAGGAACTTTGGTATCTAAAATAATTTATATTAAAGATGGTGGGGCCAAAAAATTTATTATTTTAGATGCTGCAATGAATGACCTTATGAGACCAGCTTTATATGGGGCAGTTCATAAAATTTTACCTGTTCATAAATCAAATAGTGTCTCGAGAAATACCTATGAATTTGTAGGTCCTATTTGTGAAAGCACAGATAAATTTGTAACCTTAAAAAAGTTTCAAAAACTTAAAGAAAAAGATTTTGTAGCTATATGTGATGTTGGTGCCTATGGAATGTCTCTAAGCTCAAATTATAACCTTAGACCAAAAGCTGTTGAATTACTGGTAAAAGAAAGAAAAATTAAAATAATTAAGAAAAGACAAATGTATACAGATTTTGTTTAGCTATTGATATAGATGATCAGAAATTCATTATTTTCAATATTTTTTTTTATAGGAATAATTATTATTTCAATAATATTTTTGCCAGCATTACTTTTACCAAGAAAAATTACCTTGCTTGGGGGAAAATTAATGGGTTATTGGGCTGGGTTTTGTTTAAAAGTTTTTCTATCTGTAAAAATTATTATTAAGGGCAAAGAAAACATAATAACTGAACAAAAATTTTTTATAGCTGCCTCACACCAATCTATGTTTGAAACATTTTACTTACAAACTGTTTTCAATTCACCAGTATTTATTTTAAAAAAAGAGTTACTACAAATTCCAATCTTTGGATGGTACTTAAAAAAAATTGGATCTGTCTCTATAAACAGAAACAAGGTAAGTAGAGACAATTTAGGATTTTTTGAGGATATTTTAAGAACAATGAATAATAATGATAGACCATTGATAATTTTTCCTCAAGGGACACGAGTTTTACCTGAAGAACGTCCTCCCTTTAAAAAAGGAGCAAGCAGAATTTATGAAGAGCTAAAAATAGCTTGCCAACCTGTTGCTGTTAATTCTGGTTATGTATGGCCAAAAAAGGGTAAAAAAAATAGTCATAAAACAATAACTATTTCTATCTTAACTCCTATTAATGCTGGGATGGACAAAGAAAATTTTTTACAAATTTTAGAAAGTAAAATTTATAATGAACTCAGCATATTAAATTAGCCTTTCATTGGCATAACAACATAAATACTATCAAAATCGCCAGGATCTTTTATTAAAGCTGGAGAACCTGTGTCATTAAAAAATATTTCTACTTTTTCTCCATTTAATTGAGAGGCTACATCTATTAAATATCTTGAATTAAAACTAATTTCTAAATCGTGATCAAATTTTGCGTTCAAGGTCTCCTTACCATCACCACTGTTAGCATTATTAACTGATAAATCTAATATATCTTTTGATAAACTAAATTTTACTCCATCTTTTTTATCTAATGAAACAGATGCTACCCTATCAACAGAATTTAAAAATAATTTTAAATCTATTTCTAATTTTTTTTGATTATTTTTAGGAATTACCTGAATATAATTAGGAAATTTACCATCGATCAGTTTTGATATTAATATACTGTTATTTAATTCAAATTTAATTTTAGATTTAACATTTGAAACTTTTACATCACCATCGTAGCTATCCAAAAGAGAACATAACTGAAAAATTGTTTTTTTTGGTAATATTATTGGATCAAAATCAATTTTTTCATCTAATCTAATTTTAGAAATAGACATCCGATGACTATCCGTTGCGACAGCTGTAAGATAATTTTTATCTTCCACTTCTGTTTGATGAAAATAAATTCCACTCAAGTAATGTCTTGTTTCGTCATTTGAAATTGAAAATTTACATTTATTTAGTAGTTTCAAAAGTTGTTTAGATTTGATAATAAATTCATTTTGATTAAAATTTTCGTCTGTAAGAGGAAATTCTGATGGACTAAGACAATTTAAGTTAAAAATAGATTTCTCAGACTCTAAATGAAGTTTGCTTGTTTCGTTTAAAGTTAGATTAATTTTTTTCCCAGAGGATAACTTTCTGACAATATCATATATGGTCGATGATACAGTTGTAGTTTTTCCTTCCTCTAATACTTCCACATTATTTATTTTGTGTATAAAAATTAAATCTAGATCTGTTGCAGTTATTATTAAGTTTGTATTATTTGCATCTATTAAAATGTTAGATAAAATTGGTAAAGTGCTTCTCTTTTCTATAACTCCCTGGCAGTAATTGAGAGCTTGCTGAAGGTCTTGTTGATTAACATTAAATTTCATTATCTTTATTATTATATAATATCTGATTTTTTAACTTATTAATATTGCCAACCATCTCTGGATCTTTTTCTTTTATTTTTTCAATTGTTTTAACAGAATGTATTATTGTTGTGTGATCTCTATTTGAAAATTCTCTTCCAATTTCAGGTAATGATTTTGAAGTAAGAATCTTTGTTAAATATATTGCTGTTTGTCTAGGTCTAACTAGATACCTTGATCTTCTCGAAGACAACATCTCATTTTTACTAATTTTGAAAAACTTACACACCACTGTTTGAATTAAATCAATAGTGACCTTGTTTTCGGATAGATTCAGTAAATCCTTCAAGACTACTTTTGTTTCAGATAAATTTGGGACTTTTTCATAAATTCTTGAGAAAGAAACCACCCTATTTATTGCTCCAACTAGCTCTCTTACACTGCCTTTGATTTCAGTGCATATAAAATCTTGTATGTCTTTTGAAATCTGTAACTGGTCTGAATATATACTATTTAGTTCTTCCGTTTTTTTTTGAACAATTTTTTTTCTTAATTCTAAATCTGGTTTTTGAATATCAACTACTAATCCACCTGAAAATCTAGATTTAATTCTTTCTTGAATTCTTAATAATTTATTAGGCGGTCTATCAGCAGAGACTATTATCTGTGAACCTTTATCCAATAGGGCATTAAAGGTATGAAAAAATTCTTCTTGCATAGCCTCTTTACCACTTATGAATTGAATATCATCAATTAACAGTATGTCAGTGTTCCTAAAATATTCTTTAAACTTTACCATATCATTTGATTTAATTGATTTTACAAATTGATACATAAAACGCTCAGCTGAAATAAACATAACTTTATTGTTTTTTTTTAACTCATATCCAATAGAATTTAACAAGTGTGTTTTGCCCATTCCAACACCACCATAAATATAAAGTGGGTTGTAATGCGAAATATTTTCTGAAACCTTTAGTGATGCCTCATAAGCCAGCTTATTACTTGATCCTGTGATAAAATTATCAAATCTTTTATTAGGATCAATTCGATTATATTGTAAATAAGAGTCTTTAATAAAAGAAACATTCTTTTTTAAATTACCCTCCTCTAAAGCATCATTAGTTTTAATAGAATGATCTAATTCAACTATTCTAAATTCAATTCTTACAATATCTTTTTTATAATTTTTTATAATTTGTAATATTTGATCTAAATATCTTGATGTTATCCAGTCTCTAATAAATCTAGTTGGTACAGATAACAGTATATAATTATTAAATTCTTCTATGAATGAAATTTTTTTTAACCAACTTTCATAAACTTCGGATCCTAGTTTATCTCTCATATTGTCTTGAACCAGTCTCCATTCAAAGCTGTTCGACTTAAAACTGTCTATGTTTTGATTATTTGTGAGTTTATTCATAAATTTGGAAGAGAGTTAGTTAGAACTTATTTAAAATAATTTGCAACAAGTTAATAAAAAATTTAAAAAAAAAATAAAATCTATGATTGTGGATTTAGATGTCGCATAATTAAAGTAAAATTTATTTTGTTTCAAAGATTTAAGAATCAAAATTATAAATTGAATCAAACTATGATTGAATCAAATGTAGATTGAATTTATATAGAGGAAATATTTACTAAATCTAAATATAGTAAAACAAGATAATATTTATATAGATAATGTGCATACTAAGAGTTGTTTAAAAAAATAATATTTTTTTTAACGCTTAGATTGTAGAAATCTTCTTAGTGATTCTAGAAACATTTCTAGAAGCATTTTGTTTCTTGATAATTCCGGTCTTAGCAATCTTCATTAGCTCTGAATTAAGCTTAGGCAAAAATTTTAAAGCTTCATCTTTCTTTTTTTCTTCAATTAGAAGGTTCATTTTTTTTAAGGCGTTACGAAATCTACTTTTTCTAGCTTTATTAACTACTGTTTGCTTAGAAATTCTTCGAATTCTCTTAATTGCTGATTTTGTGTTTGCCATCTGCGCAGGGGTATAGCTTGAGAATTTATAGTGGTCAACATAATATTTTACTATTTTTGGCAGGAATAACAAAAAAAAGTTGCTCTATTTGATACAATTTTTTTTTTAATAATATCTGAACATCCAGTTGCTTTGCATCTGTTTCCCTCTTGCTGATAAACCTTAAACTCTTTTTGATAACCTCCCAATGTTCCAGATATATCTTGAAAATTTCTTATACTGGATCCTCCTTTAATTATTGCTCTATGTAAAATTTTTTTAGAATTCAAAATAATTTTTTGACATTCATTTTTAGTTAATAGTTTTGCCTGTTTAAATGGATCAATTTTGGATAAAAATAATATTTCACTAGCATATATATTGCCAATTCCTGAAACAAATCTTTGATCCAATAAAAAACCTTTAATTTCTTTATTTTTGTTTTTAAAAAAACTCATCACATAATTTAAATTAAATTTTTTATCAAATGGCTCTGGACCCAAGTGTTTAAATCTTTCATTTAAAGCATTTTTATTTTCAATTAATTGAAAAAAACCGAAACGTCTTGGGTCATTATAAATTACTTTAAAATTGTCAAATTCAAATACAACATGATTATGTTTTTTAGGAAGTGTTGGTGAGTGATAAAAACTAGTGTTTGTAAATTTTGATATTTTAAATCTATCAACAATATGAATTGTTCCTGACATGCCTAGATGAACTAAACAATAATCCCCTTCTAAAAAACGTATTATTAAATATTTTGAAAATCGATCTACTTTAACTATCTTTTTATTTTTAATATGACTTTTAAAATTATTTGGTATTAAAAATCTTAAGTTTCTATTTCTTATTATTACTTTTTTTACCCTTTTTTGATTAATTTTTTTATTTAAAGATTGTCGAACAATTTCTACTTCTGGTAATTCTGGCATTTCACACTATATTCAATATATAATTTTTTATGCAACAATATCTTCAAAATAAAAAAGGGTTAGTAGAAGGTGTATTTGATCAAGTCTATGACCGTTATGATTTGATGAATGACTTTATGTCATTAGGCATACATAGACTTTGGAAAAAAAGTCTGATTAACATGATGGGCCCATCTGTTAACAAAAAGTTAGTGGATGTTGCTTGTGGCACCGGTGATATTGGTAAACTTTTTTTAGACAAAACTGATAAAAAATCTAACGTCACATCTGTAGATCCTAACAAAAAAATGATTAACCAAGGGAGAAATAAATTATCTAAATATGCAAATATTGAGTGGATTACAGCTCCAGCTGAAAAGTTGCCATTAAGTGATAACTCTTTTGACTACTACACAATCAGTTTTGGTTTGAGAAATACAAAAAATCTAGATCGAGCACTTTCTGAAGCTTATAGAGTTTTAAAGCCTGGTGGTCGATATCTTTGCTTAGAATTCTCTAAAATTCAAAACACAAATCTAAATTTAATTTACAAAAATTATTCAAAGTTAATCCCTATAATTGGTCAATTTGTAGTGGGGGAAAAAGAACCCTATGAATATTTAGTAAAAAGTATTGAGCAGTTCATTAATCAAGAAGAGCTAATTGATTTGATGCAAAAACATAAATTTCAAAAATGTTCTTATAGGAATTTTTCTAACGGTATTGTTTCAATTCATAGCGGATGGAAAATTTAATGATTAGAAAGTTAATTACCTTGTTTAAATTAGGAAGAAAAATTGCAAAATCAGATATACTTTCAATTGCATCAAAGTTTAAAAAACCTCCACTAATTTTAATTGTTTTATTTAAAATATTATCTTTTTCATTTCAAAAAAAAGAAGAGCATAATTTAGATAAAGACGAAGGAGAAAGACTTTCTAGATCGCTAGAGTCAATGGGTACTACTTTTATAAAGCTGGGACAATTTCTAGCTACTAGACCTGATATCATTGGGGAAGAATTATCGAAAAAACTTGAAAATCTTCAAGATCGTTTACCTCCATTTTCTTTAAGTGAGGCAAAACAAATAATTAGAGATGATCTTGGAGAAGAGTCTTTTAATTCTATAATTGATTTAAGTGAACCTGTTGCAGCAGCATCAATTGCTCAAGTACATAAAGCAAAAATTAATGACAATGGAACAATTAAAGATGTTGCCATAAAAATTTTAAGACCAGATATAAAAAAAATATTTAATGAAGAAATTGATGCAATGATGTTGTTTGCATTTATAATCGAGTCTTTTGTAAAAAAAACAAAAAGATTAAAACTAATAGAGGTTGTTTTTTTATTAAAAGAGATAACAAATCTTGAAATGGATTTAAGATTTGAAGCAGCAGCTGCTAACGAATATGCTGAGAATACAAAGAATGATGTTGGATTTAAAGTTCCAATGATTTATTGGAATTTTACTAGTGAAAATGTAATGACTCTGGATTGGATTAATGGAGTTTCAATTAGAGAAACTGAAGAATTGAAAAAAAGAAATTTAGATACTAATAAAATAGCAGAGGATATTATTCAACATTTTCTGAGACACGCCGTAAGAGATGGCTTTTTTCATGCAGATATGCATCAGGGAAATATTTTTATTAATGATAGTGGTCAAATTGCACCAATAGATTTTGGTATAATGGGCAGGCTAGATAAAGTTAGTAAGAGATTTCTGGCAGAAATTTTATTTGGTTTTATTCAAAGGGATTACCGTAAGGTTGCTGAAGTACACTTAATGGCTGGGTTAGTTCCAAAAGATGTTCCAATAGACGACTTGGCTCAAGCTTTAAGATCAATAGGAGAGCCCATTTTTGGACAAGAGGTAAAAGATATCTCGGGTGGAAAATTATTGAAACAACTCTTTGATGTGACAGAAAAATTTAACATGCAAACTCAACCACAGTTATTAATGCTACAAAAAACAATGGTTGTAGTTGAGGGTGTTGCAAGAAAATTAAATCCAAGTACAAATATATGGACAACATCTAAACCTGTGCTTGAGACTTGGTTGAGAGAAACAAAAGATCCAATTACAAATTTGAATGAGACATTAAAGAGTACTTCTGAGGTAATTAAGCGATTACCAGAATTTCCTGAGATTATGGATAAAGCTAATCAAGCTTTAACGTTTTTAGCTAGCGGACAAATCCCTCAGAATTCAAACTCCTATACTGCATTAAATGATAAAAAAGCAGAAATGAATGCTTTTAGAAATCAGTCTATTATTGGTTTATTACTACTTGTAATTTTTGGACTTATAGTATTTTAATTCTCGAAATGAAAAATCTGTTAAACAAAAAAATTTTATTTATCATATGTGGTGGAATTTCTGCCTACAAAAGTCTTGAAACAATTAGGCTTTTCAAAAAAAGTGGTGCAGAAATCAAAACTATACTTACTGCAAATGCTAAAGAATTTGTAACACCTCTTTCAATTACTGCGCTATCTCAAGGCAAAGTTTACAGTGAATTATTCAGTGTCGAAAACGAAACTGAAATGGACCATATTTCGCTTTCCAGATGGGCTGATGTAATTGTTATTGCTCCTACAACTGCTAATACTATTTCAAAGCTGGCTCAGGGCACTACTGACGATCTTGCTTCAACTGTTGTTCTGGCCTCAGATAAAAGTATTTATTTAGCTCCAGCAATGAACGTGAGGATGTGGGAACATCAAACTACCAAAGCGAATTTAAAAAAATTGAGAGATTGTGGTTATAAATTCATTGGTCCTGAAATTGGGGATATGGCTTGTGGAGAATATGGTGAGGGCAAAATGTCTGACCCAAGAAAAATTGCTGAAGAAATTGATCAATTTTTTTTAAATAAGAAAAAAAATAAAAATTTAAAAGCTTTGGTTACAGCAGGACCTACTAATGAATATATTGATCCTGTAAGATTTATAACCAATAAGTCTAGTGGCAAACAAGGTTACGAGATTGCAAAATCTCTCTCTAAAAAAGGTTTTGATACAACGCTCATTTCAGGCCCCACTAACTTAGAAATTGATGATGATATTAATCTAGTTAAGGTTGAAACTGCAGAAGAAATGTTTCTTGCAACTCAAAAAAGTTTACCAACTGATGTAGCAATTTTTGCAGCAGCTGTAGCTGATTTTAAGTTACAAAAAAAGTATACAAATAAAATTAAAAAACAAGAGACATTAAATTTAAATCTTGAAAAAAACGTTGATATTTTAAATTATGTTTCTAACCATAATTCAATGAGGCCAAGTCTTGTTGTTGGTTTTGCAGCTGAAACTAATAACCACGAAAATAATGCAGAAGAAAAGTTAAATAAAAAAAATTGTGACTGGATAATTTCAAATGATGTTGCAAATAAAAATATAGGATTTAATTCTGATTTTAATGAAGTAACTATTCACTACAAAAATAAAAAAATAAATAACGAAAAACTCTTTTATAAAAAAAAGTCTGAAATATCTGATGAAATAGTTGATAGAATTATTGATCAATTAAATTAATGGCAAAAGTTCTAATCAAAAAATTATCTTCATCTGTTCAATTACCTACTTATAAAACTAGTGGAGCTTCAGGGATGGATTTAATGGCTTTTATTTCTGAAACAATAATTCTTAAACCACAATCTTCTTGTTTAGTGCCAACTGGTATTTCTGTTGCATTTTCAGAGGAATTCGAAATACAAATAAGACCAAGATCTGGTTTGGCGGCTAAAAATAATATTAGTGTATTAAATACTCCTGGCACGATTGATAGTGATTATAGGGGTGAAATAAAAGTTATTCTCTTTAACCATGGGAATAATGAATTTATAATCAATAATAATGATAGAATAGCACAAATGATTTTGACACCAGTTGTTAAAATGGAACTAGAAGAAACAGAAAGTTTGCCTGAAACAATTAGAGGAGAGGGTGGATTTGGCTCAACAGGAAAATGAGCACAAAATTAAGTAAAATAGAAATAGAAAAGTTTTCTCGTCAAATTATTTTAAAAAATATCGGTGCACTAGGCCAAAGAAAAATACAAGATGCAAAAGTTTTAATTATTGGAATGGGGGGCTTAGGTTGTCCAGCTGCAGAATTTTTAACACGATCAGGAATTGGAACACTAGGTATTGTAGACTATGATAAGGTTAATTTGTCAAATATCCATAGACAAACTTTGTATACCGAAAAAGATATTAATAAATCAAAAGTTAAAATTGCAAAGAAAAAATTGAATGAGATTAATCCAAAAACTAAAATAAATATTTTTAATTATAAACTAAATAAAATCAAATTTAAAAAAATTATTAAAAACTATGAATATATTATTGATGGCACAGACAACTTTGAAAGTAAATTTTTAATTAATGATATAAGTTTAGATTATAAAAAATTTCTTGTAGTTGGTGCTATTAGTAAGTTTGATGGTCACATTTTTAGCTTTGATTTTAAAAATAAAAATAATCCTAGTTTAAGAGATTTTTATCAAGAAGAGGTTGTTACTGATGATATTTTCAATTGTGAGTATGATGGTATTTTAGGAACTGTAGCAGGAATTGTTGGCACAATACAAGCAAACGAAATTCTAAAAAAAATTCTTAATATTGGTCAAAATTTAAATGGATTTATTTTAATTCTAGATTTATTAAATTTAAATATTAGAAGAGTAAAATTAAAAAAAAGAAAAAAGTGATTTTAAAAATAAAAATTAAGGAAATTTTTATAATATTTTATTTATTATTTTTTTGCACAATTAGTTCTGCAAATGAAATTTTTATCTCTTTGAAAAAAAATAAAGTTAATGTTCGTTATGGCCCAAGCTTTGACTCTGATGTTAAATATGTTTATAAAAAAATAAATCTTCCCATAAAACAAATAGATAAAAAAGAAAACTTTAGAAGAATAATTGATCTAAAAAATAATAGTGGCTGGATACATGTTTCTCAATTGAAAAAAAGTAATTCAGTTATTGCTACTAAAGATAAAGTTTTATTCAAAAAACCATCATCATTTGCGAAACCCATAGCAATGATAAAAAAGGGAAGATTATTAATTGTTCAAAAATGCGAAAAAAATTGGTGTGAAATTGAGACTGATGATTTTAATGGATGGATTAAAACTGATAATCTTTGGGGTTTGATTAACTAAAATCCGAAGATAAAGAGTCTATATTTTCTTTACTTAATTTAGTTGTGTGAGAATATTCTTTATGATCCATTCCAAGTTCAATATCAACATCATTTGATTTAAATTTTTGGATTTGTTCATCTGTAAAATTAAAATGTATAAATTGAACTGAAGAAGCCTTACCCTCAGCAGAAGTTCTGTCAACGTCTTCTTCAGGAACAGCTTTAACAGTCTCACCGTTAATCTTCATAAATACCATTTCTTCAATTCCCCCAACCTTACCTAAAAAAGCCGCCCTAGATATAGGGTTATCTATTTCAAACATAAGAGTAGCTGTTAACTCTTTTCCATTTGGGATTAATGGATTGTATGCAATCAGCTCGTCGTGAAGCTGTTCATCTCCACCTTTTTCTATGTAAAGCATTTCTTGAACTTGCGCGAGCATAGTCTCATAACTTTCAAAATAGAATGTAGCGTATGGACCTAGTGCAACTCTTCGATTTTTTTTAAAATTAACAATATTTTTTCTTAATTCTTTTCTGTCTTTTATATATGCATCTAGTGGCATAATATCAGATTTTTGTATCTCTCTTTTTTCTTTCGGCATAATCATAACTTATAACTTTTTGCCATAAGTTCTATAGGGTGTAGTGCCTCATCATTAGAAATTTTTGTGTCTACTTCTAATTGTTTTAAATGCTTGCCAGCTAAAGGACAATCAGATGCCATATACTTGTTATTTTTATTTTTTATTTGTCTTGCTGTTGGTCTTCCAACTTTATTTGCTAAATCATGTGTTTCCTTCATCACTCCAAAAGTTCCGCCATGGCCAGCACATCTTTCGACAACATCAATTTTTACATTAGGAATATTTTTTAACATATCTCTAGCTTTGATCCCCATGTTCTGTGCTCTTGCATGACACGCATGGTGAACTGTAACACCACCATCAATTTCCTCTAATCCTTCAGCCAATCCCTCATTATTAGCGATATCAACCACATATTCGTCAATATCCATTACATTTGAAGATAATTTTTTTACATTTTCACTGTCAGGCAACAACAAAGGCCATTCAAATTTTAACATCAAGCCACAGCTTGCTGTTAAAGTTATTACTTTGTAACCTTTGTCAATCCATTCAATTAAATCTTTTGATACTTTTTTGGCTTGTTCAACTACTTTTGGAAGATCTGCCTGTTCCAAGAAAGGCATTCCACAACAACCTGGGTAAGCTTCTTGAACTTCCACACCATTTTTTTTCAAAACTTTTAATGCAGCTACACCTGTATTTTTTTTATTAAAATTTACAAAACATGTAGAATATATTACAACTTTTCTATCTTTATTGATTACATCATACGTAATTTTATCATTATTTTTTTTAAAAAAATTTGAAAACGTCTCTGAGTTATATTTTGGTAACTGCACTCTTTTATCTATCCCAGATATGAATTCTAAAATTTTTCTTATAAATTTATTTTTAATATTTGATGCCCAATTTACAAGTTTAGAGAACATAACCCCAATTTTTGCGTTTCTATCAATTTTAGCTAATTGAGTTGGTACACTTGGTAGTTTTCCTAACTTTTTCTGCGCAGTTCTATATCTCAGCATTAAATGAGGAAAATCTAAATCAAAGTCATGGGGAGGGACATATGGGCACTTAGTCATAAAACACATATCACATAAAGTACATGCATCTACAACAGGGGCAAATTGATCACTAGATAAACTCTCAACGTCTTCATCTTTAGACTCATCAATCATATCAAATAATTTTGGGAAAGAGTCACAAAGATTAAAGCATCTTCTGCAACCATGACAGATATCAAATACTCTTCTCATTTCTGAGTCTAATTTTTCAGGATTTAAAAAATCAGGGTGCTCAAAATCAATTGGATGTCTAGTTGGCGCATCTAAGCTACCTTCTTTGCTCATACTTTTTGAATTTTTATTTAGATTTTTAGTGGACAAATTAATGTCCACTAAACGAATTAATTAGCTAATAGACTCTAAAGTTTTTTGGAATTTACCAGCATGAGATTTTTCAGCTTTTGCTAAAGTTTCAAACCAGTCAGCAATTTCTTCAAAACCTTCTTCTCTAGCTGTTTTGGCCATACCTGGGTACATATCAGTGTACTCATGTGTTTCACCTTGAACAGCTGATGCTAAATTTGCTTTAGTTTCACCAATCGGCATACCAGTTCCAGGATCTCCAACTTCCTCTAAATACTCTAGATGACCATGTGCGTGACCTGTCTCACCTTCGGCAGTTGATCTAAAAACTGTAGCTACATCATTGTATCCTTCGATGTCAGCTTTTTGTGCGAAGTAAAGATATCTTCTGTTTGCTTGACTTTCGCCAGCAAAAGCTTCCTTTAAATTTTCTTCAGTTTTACTTCCTTTTAATGACATTTTGTTCTCCTTAATTTAATAATTACTGAAATTATAATACTTCAAAAGTGATTGTCAACAGTTTAGAATAATTATAATTTATAATTTAAGTAATTGATTTTATTGAATTAATTTTGATTTTGATTATCACTCGCAACTCTAACCAGAACTTCCACTGAGTTAATTTTTTTTCCAGTGATATTATTTTTAACTTTCACATTTTCTATTTCATTTTCATCACAGTCTATTAATTGATGTGTATCTTCATCATAAAAATGGTGATGAACAGTTGTGTTAGTATCAAAATAGCTTTTGTCTGAGTTTATTGATATCTCCTTTAAATATCCCTTTTTTTGTAAGGCATGAACAGTGTTATAAACTGTTGCGAGAGATATTTTTTCATTTAACTCTTCAGATATTTTTTTAACAAGATCATTAATTGTAAAGTGAAAAGTTTTATCTCTGTTGAACAAAACCTCACAAATTTTAACTCTTTGCTTTGTAGGTCTGAGCCCAGTTTCTCTTAATTTTTCAATAAAATTGAAGTTTTTTGTCATATTTCTTTATAATAATTCTAAACTAAGAATAAATTGTATTGTTTTATTATATTATATTATCATTAAATCAAGTAATAAGGGAACTCAATTTTTATGAAAAAAAACTCCTATAGCTATGATGACCTAATTACTTGCGGAAATGGTGATCTTTTTGGCCCTGGTAATGCTAAATTACCCCTTCCTCCGATGCTAATGTTTGATAGAATAACAGAGATTAACGACAATAACGGGACTTTTAACAAGGGATCTTTAAAGGCTGAATTAGATATTAAAGATGATCTTTGGTTCTTTGATTGTCATTTTAAATCTGACCCCGTTATGCCTGGTTGCTTAGGGTTAGACGCTATGTGGCAACTTGTAGGTTTTTACCTAGGTTGGCTAGGAAATCCTGGCAAGGGTAGAGCACTAGGTGTTGGAACTGTAAAGTTCACAGGTGAAGTATTGAAAAATGTTAAGTTAGTAACATATAAAATTGATATGAAAAAAATTATGTCACCAGGAGGCACAACTGTTGGTCTTGCTAATGGAGTAGTTTTTGCAGATGATAAAAAAATATATTCAGCAGATAGTTTAAAAGTAGGATTGTTCAAATAATGAGAAGAGTAGTAATTACAGGTTTGGGCGTTGTTTCATGCTTAGGTAACAATCAAGAAGAGGTACATCAGTCATTATTGAAAACAAAGTCTGGAATATCTTTTAGTGAAGAATACAAAGAACATAATTTAAAAAGTCATGTACATGGTAAGCCAAACATAAAACTTGAAGATCATATTGATAGAAAAACAATAAGATTCATGGGTTCAGGTTCTGCTTACAACTATATTGCAATGATGGAAGCAATCAAAGACTCTGGATTAGAAGATAGTGAAGTAAGTAATTTTAAAACAGGAATAGTTATGGGTTCGGGAGGTCCATCAATTGAAAATGTCATTTTAGCAGCAGATAAAACTAGAGCTAAAACTCCAAAATTAATGGGGCCATTCATTGTTCCAAGAACAATGGCAAGTACAGCTTCAGCTACACTTGCTGTTCCATTTAAAATTAAAGGGACAAACTACACAATGAGTTCTGCTTGTGCAACAAGTGGCCACTGTATTGGAAACTCAATGGAATTAATTCAAATGGGAAAACAAGATGTTGTTTTTGCAGGCGGTAGTGAAGAGATACACTGGGCGATGACTGCAATGTTTGATGCTATGACAGCCTTATCCTCAAAATATAATGATACACCAGAGACGGCATCAAGAGCATACGATAAAACTAGAGATGGTTTTGTAATTGCTGGTGGTGGTGGAGTGTTAGTGCTAGAAGAATACGAACATGCTAAAGCTAGAGGGGCTAAAATATACGCGGAATTAACTGGTTATGGGGCAACTTCAGATGGATACGATATGGTGGCTCCATCAGGAGAAGGTGCTGTCAGATGCATGAAGATGGCTATGGCAACATCAAAAAATAAAATTGATTATATCAATACTCATGGAACATCTACTCCAGTTGGAGACATTACAGAATTAAATGCAGTAAAAGAGGCTTTTGGAAATGAAATTCCAAAAATTAGTTCAACAAAATCTTTATCAGGTCATCCTTTAGGAGCCGCATCTGTTCATGAAGCGATCTATTGTTTAATCATGATGAAAAATAATTTTATAGCAGGGTCTGCTAATATTAATGAAATGGATGACGAGGCTAAAAAATTTCCAATAGTTGCTAAAACTGAGACAGGAGCAACTTTAAATACAGTAATGTCTAATAGTTTTGGTTTTGGTGGAACCAATGCTGCTTTAATTTTTGAGAAAATATAATTATGAGCTTAATGAAAGGTAAAAAAGGATTGGTAATGGGTGTTGCCAATGAAAGATCTATTGCTTGGGGCATTTCACAAAAACTTGCAGAAGCTGGTGCAGAACTTGCATTTACTTATTTAGGTGATGCTTTAAAAAAAAGAGTTGTTCCTTTAGCAGAAAAATTAAATTCAAAAGTTACATTTAGTTGTGATGTTGAAAAAAAAGAAGATGTAAAAAAATTATTTGAAGATGTAAAATCTCAATGGGGCGAAATTGATTTTGTAGTTCATGCGATTGCTTTTTCTGATAAGTCAGAATTATCTGGAGAATATTTAAACACTACTAGAGAAAACTTTTTAAGAAGTATGTTAATTTCATGTTTTTCATTTACAGAGGTTGCAAAAGAGGCTTCCAAAGTAATGAAAGAAGGCGGAAGTTTAATCACATTAAGTTATGAGGCAAATAAAGCTATTCCAAATTATAATGTAATGGGTGTGTGCAAGGCAGCGTTAGAATCTAGTGTTAAGTATTTAGCGAGAGATTTAGGTGCTAAAGGCATGAGGGTAAACGCCATAAGTGCTGGACCTATTAAAACGCTGGCAGCATCTGCAATCGGAGATGCAAAATTCCTTTACAAATGGAATGAAGACCATTCTTTACTTAAAAGAAACGTTGATATTCATGATGTAGGAAATTCAGCATTATATCTATTAAGTGAACTTGCAAACGGTGTTACTGGTGAAATTCACTATGTAGACGCTGGATATAATAAAGTTGGGATGCCAGATCCTAAGAATATAACTTAATGAAGCGGCAGGATTTGAACCTGCCACCCCCTAATTTTGATTATTCAGCAGCTTGCTTCATAGAAAGTTTAACTTTACCTCTATCGAAACCAATTACTTTTACTTTTACTTCGTCACCTTCTTTGACAACATCAGTAACTTTTGCAACTCTTTTGTCTGCTAGTTCTGAAATATGAACAAGTCCATCTTGTTTACCTAAGAAATTAACAAATGCACCAAACTCCATAATTTTCATCACCTTACCTGAATAGATTTTATTCATTTCAGCTTTTGCAGTGATGTCTTTGATCATTTGCATAGCAATGTTTCTAGACTCTTCGTCTGGAGCAGCAACTGTAACAACTCCTTCATCATTCACATCCACTTTTGCACCTGATTTTTCAACAATCTCTCTAATTGTTGCTCCACCTTTTCCAATAACTGCAGCAATATCTTTTTTATCAACAGTTACTTGTTCCATTTTTGGTGTGTGCTTTCCAACATCAGATCTAGATTCACCTAAAGCTTTATTCATTTCATCTAAGATATGGATTCTGCCATCTTTAGCCTGCTTTAAAGCCTGCTCCATGATTTCAAAAGTGATACCAGTAATCTTGATATCCATTTGTAGTGAAGTAATTCCATCTTTTGTTCCAGCAACTTTAAAGTCCATATCACCTAAGTGATCTTCGTCACCTAAAATATCTGATAAGACACTAAAATCATCTCCTTCCTTAATTAAACCCATTGCAATACCTGCAACTGGTTCTTTTATCGGCACACCCGCATCCATTAATGCTAAAGATGCTCCACAAACTGTAGCCATAGAAGAAGAACCATTAGACTCTGTAATCTCTGATACTATTCTAAAAGTATATGGAAAAGCCTCTTTTGAAGGTAAAGAAGAATTAATTGCTCTCCATGCTAGTTTACCATGACCAATTTCTCGTCTTCCAGTTCCAATTCTTCCAGTTTCACCTACTGAAAAAGGAGGGAAATTGTAGTGAAGCATAAATCGTTCTCTTTGAAGACCATCTAAACTTTCAATTCTTTGTTCATCATCAGATGTACCTAGAGTAGTAACAACAATTGCTTGTGTTTCGCCCCTAGTAAACAAAGCAGAACCGTGAGTTCTTGGTAAAACACCAACTTCACAAGAGATTGGTCTTACATCAGATAATCCTCTACCATCAATTCTGTTTTTATTTTTAAGAATGTCAGTTCTAACAATTTTCTTCTCTAGATTTTTAAGCTGTGAGTTAACATCAAGGTCAGAATAATTTTCATTTGCTTCAAAAAGTTTTTTAGCTTTATCAGTAATTTCTGAAATTTGATTTGATCTATCTTGCTTATCTCTAGTTGCAAAAGCTTTTTTAAGATCATCTGTAAAAGTTTCTTCAAGTTTTTGTTTAATTTCAGATAAATCTTTTTTCTCAACTGTCCACTCAGGTTTTCTGCATTCTTTTGCAAGTTCCTCAATCATTTCGATTACTGGAACAAATCCTTCATGACCAAATTTAACTGCTGCTAACATTACTTCTTCAGACAAACCTGATGTTTCAGATTCAACCATTAGCACTGCATCTTTAGTGCCTGCAACAACTAAATCTAAACTTGATTTTTCCAACTCTTCTTTTGATGGATTAAGAACATACTTGCCATCAACATATCCCACTCTAGAAGCTCCTACTGGACCCATAAATGGCATTCCTGAAATTGCTAACGCTGCTGAAGAGGCAGTGATTGCTAGAATATCTGGTTGGTTTTCTTTGTCATAAGAAATTACTGTTGGTAACAACTGTACTTCATTTTTAAATTCATCAGGAAACAATGGTCTGATTGGTCTATCAATTAATCTAGAGATTAATGTTTCGCTTTCAGTTGGTCTTGCTTCTCTTTTAAAATATCCACCAGGGATCTTTCCACCTGCATAGTATTTTTCTTGGTAGTTAACTGATAAAGGAAAATAATCCATGTCTGGATTTACTTTCTTTGCTCCAACGACTGTTGCTAGAATAACTGTTTCACCACATGTTGCGATGATTGCTCCGTCTGCTTGTCTTGCTACTTTACCTGTTTCTAAACTTATTTTCTTTCCTGCTACTTCTATTTCTTTCTTGTATACTTTAAACATTTCATTTCCATTTCGTTTCGTTCCATTCCGTTCTATCTATCTTGACTTCTATTTTCTTAAATTCAATTTCGACAGTACATTTTTGTAAGAATCCATTTTTGTTTTCTTTAGGTATTCCAACAATTTCTTTCTTCTATTGACCGCTCTCAACAATCCAACAGACGAATGTTTGTCTTTTTTGAATTGTTTTATGTGTTTAGAGAGAGTTTCAATTTTCTCTGTTAACAAAGCAATCTGTATCTCAGAAGATCCAGTGTCTTTATCATGCATTGCTAATTCTTGTGCCTTTTTGTTCATGCCTCGTTTTTCCTATTTATTTGTTTGTTTTATTAAGTTTTCTATTTTTTCCGCATACTCAAAAGACTCATCTTTTCTAAAAAGTAATTTTGGTAAAAATTTCATAACCACTTTCTGTGATAAAATTTTTCTTATTAAAAATGAGTACTCTTTTAATGTATTTATTGTCTCCTCAGCATCTTTTCCTCCTAATGGGAGCACATATGCTTTAGCAATTTTTAAATCTGGACTCATTCTAACCTCAGTAACCGTTATTGTGTTTGTTTCTAAATTCGGGACCTTAGCCTCATTTCTTATAAAAATCATGCTTAAAGACTGCTTAATCATTTCTCCAACTCTAAGCTGCCTTTGTGAAATTGGTTTTCCTATTCTATCTGCCATTAAATTGACCTCTCTGTAGATGTAACACTAAAAGCTTCTATTGTGTCATTTTTTTGGAAGTCCATATAATCTTTAATTGTTATTCCACATTCTTGTCCATCACTAACCTGTTTTACTTGGTTTTTTTCTCTAAAAATAGTTCCAACTTTTCCAGTATAAATTATCGCTCCATCTCTAATTATTCTAACATCTGAAGTACTAGTAATTTCTCCTTCAGTAATTTTTGAACCTGCAACCTTACCTGCTCCAGAGACTTTAAAAATTTCCAAGATTTGAGCTGATCCAATTATAGTTTCTTGAACATCTGGGGTTAATAGTCCCGACATTTTTTGTTTAATATAATCTAGTACTTCATAAATAATATTGTATGAAGAGATTTTTATTTTTTCATTTTCAGCAAGTTTTTTTGCCTCTTTACTCGGCTTAACATTAAAAGCGATTAACACAGCATTCGACGCTTTTGCTAAAGTAACATCAGTTTCAGTGACCATTCCAATATCTGCTAAAATAATTTTAGGTTTAACTTCATCATGTTTAATTTGACCAATCGCATTTTTAATTGCTTCAGAAGATCCATGTACATCAGATTTAATAATTAAATTTAATTCCTCTGAAGATTTGTCTGAAAATGCTGATTCTTGTGTAGCAAATGTTAAAGGATTTTTTCCATCCTTTGTCTCTTCTGCTCTGTTTTCACTTAGTGTTTTAGCCTCTTTTTCACTCTCAAGAACAATAAAATCATCTCCTGCTTTTGCTGCACCATTAATACCTAAAATTTCAACTGGAGTAGATGGTGAGGCTTCGTCAATATTTTTACCTTTATCATTTATTATTGCTCTAACTTTTCCCCACTTCAATCCACTAACAAAAAAATCTCCTTTTTTAAGAGTTCCAGTGGTCACAATAATTGTTGCAACTGGTCCTCGACCCACATCAATTTTAGATTCTAATACTATTCCAGTAGCTTTAGACTCATAATCAGTTTTTAAATCTAGAATTTCAGCTTGAAGAATTATAGATTCAACCAGTTTATTTAAATTTAATTTTGTTTTTGCTGAAATCTCTACCATTAAAGTATCACCTGATAGATCTTCAGCAACCAACTCGTGTTCTAATAATTGATTTTTAATTTTTTGTGGATCTGCATCAGGAAGATCACATTTATTAATTGCAACAACAATTGGAACATTTGCTGCTTTTGCATGTTTAATTGACTCGATTGTTTGTGGCTTCACACCATCATCTGCAGCAACGACTAATACAACTACGTCGGTTAATTTTGAACCTCTTGCACGCATTTCTGTAAAAGCTGCATGACCTGGGGTATCAATAAAAGTTAGTTTGTTATCTTGGCTTTCAATTTGATAGGCCCCGA
This sequence comes from uncultured Pelagibacteraceae bacterium, assembly GCA_902604525.1. GTDB lineage: Bacteria > Pseudomonadota > Alphaproteobacteria > Pelagibacterales > Pelagibacteraceae > Pelagibacter. The sequence continues at coordinate 25,007 of CACKYY010000007.1, forward strand.
TGTGTTGGGTTATTCCACCAAATTCTCCTGATACAACATTTGCACTTCTCAAAACATCAAGAACTGATGTTTTACCATGATCAACGTGTCCCATCACTGTAACAATTGGGGGTCTATTTTTTAAATTTTCTACTCTTGTTGCTTTTATTTTCTGAATTATTTCCTCTGCCTTTTCTTCTCTAATAGGATTGTGTCCAAACTCTTTAACTAAAAACTCAGCTGTATCTGCTGCGAGAGTTTGATTAATTGTAACTGTTACCCCCATACCAAATAAATATTTTATTACATTACTGGATTGCTCAGCCATTCTGTTGGCTAACTCTCTAACGGTTATAGCTTCTGGAATATTAATATCTCTTTTAACTGGTTTGAGACTTTCTTGATTTTGATCTTTAGATAAATTTTTATTCTCTTTAAGTCTTGCTCTTTTTACTGAGGCCAGACTTCTTTCTCTTGCCTCTATTTCATCACTTAGAGCCCTTGAAACTGTTAATTTTAATTCTCTTTTCTTTGCTCCTGACTTTAAAGTTTTTTTATCTTTTCCATCACCATTACCTTTTAGTCTCTTTGTGGCTCTTTGCTCTGCAAGCTTACGTCTTTCAAAATCGTTTGTTATAGGGGGTGATTTTGGAGCAAAAGATGGTTTAATTCCAGTTCCTCTCCCAAAAGAAGAGTTTGTTTTTGGTTTACCTGGGTTAAGTCTAAAAGATCCTCCTCTATTTGGGAATTTTCCAGTTTGCTTTTCTATAACAACTGCGTTTTTGCTTTGCGTTTTAGCGATTTCTATATTTTTGATCGATTTTTTGGCTGAGCCAGATATTGTTAATTTTGTTTTTTTTTCCATAGCTCATCACTCAATCTTTGTAAACAATGTTTCTAGCAGACATAATTAGTTCGTCTGCCTCTTCTTTTGATAAAGCAAAATCTTCCAGGTATCCCTGAATTTGTACTCTCTCACCTTTTACCACGTCAAAACCACCAGTTAATTCATCAGATGCTAGATCTGCGAAATCTTCTAATGTTAAAATTTTTTGTTCTCCTAAGGTAACCAACATTCCTGGTGTAAGACTTTTTAAATTAATTAAAGCGTCATCAAGACCCAATTCTTTAATTCTTGTCGATATATCCTCTTGATCTTTTTGATGAAATTCTTGAGCTCTTTCTATGAGTGCTTTTGCGGTATCTTCTTCGATACCCTCTATCTTCATTAAATTTTCTGCTGAACTATCTTTAATATCATCAATTGTTGAAAAGCCCTCTGCTACTAATAACTGACCCAGCGTCTCGTCTAATTCTAAATTTTTTACAAAATTTTCTGTTTTTTCTTTAAATTCTAACTGTCTTCTCTCAGAGTCTTCAGCATCTGTCATTATATTAATTTCATAATTTAATAACTTCGTTGCAAGTCTTACGTTTTGACCTCTTCTACCAATAGCTTTACTTAAATTTTCCTCTGTAAGTATTACATCAAGTTTTTTCTTTCTGCATCAACATTTACTCTTTGAACTTCAGCTGGTGATAAGGCGTTTGATACTAAAATAGCTGGATCCTCCGACCAATTAACAATATCAATTTTTTCACCCTGCAATTCATTTACGACTGCCTGGACTCTTGATCCTCTCATACCAACACACGCTCCAACTGGATCTAATGAAGTATCAACAGCTTTAACACATATTTTTGCTCTACTTCCAGGATCTCTCGAAGAGGATTTAATTTCTATTAATCCATCATAAATTTCAGGCACTTCTTGTACAAAAAGTTTTTCCATAAATTTAGGATGGGCTCTTGATAAAAAGATTTGTTGTCCTCTTGGCTCTCTTCTAACGTCATAGCAATAAGCTTTAATACGATCTCCAGCTTTAATATTCTCTCTTGGGATTAATTCATTTTTTTGAATAATTGCTTCAGTTCTTCCCAGATCAGCAATAACATTTCCAAATTCTAATCGTTTTACAATTCCACTTAAAATTGAATCCTTTTTATCAATGAAATCGTTAAATTGTCTTTCTCTCTCAGCCTCCCTAACATTGAAACTGATAACTTGTTTTGCAGTCTGTGCAGCTATTCTTCCAAAATCAAAAGATGGTAAAGGTTGGAGAATCTCATCACCAATAGTCTTATCTTTATTAGTTTCATTTAAATTAATTGCATCCTCTAATTTTATTTCTGTATTTGAATTTTCTGGATTTTCAGCAATTATTAATTTTCTAAAAAGCTCAATATCTCCACTATCACGATTGATTGAAACTTTAATTTCATTTTCTTGACCAAATTTAGATTTGGCAGCTTTTGCAATACCTGTTTCCATTGAACTTATAATTAGCTCTTTATCAATTGATTTCTCTAGAGCTACAGCTTCTGCAATTCTTAATAATTCTAATTTATCTGCTCTTTTATTTAACATTTTTTTATTTATTCCAAAAAAAAATGGGCTAATGCCCATTTTGTAACTTCAATAATGTAAGGGCAATATAGTAAAATTTTTTTTTAATTCAACAGAAACTATTTTAAAAAGTCTTTAATTTTATCTATTTTTTCCCAAGAAAAAGAGCCATTTTCTTCTGGGTTTCTTCCAAAATGACCATAAGCGGCTGTTTTTTCATATATAGGTTTATTTAGATTTAACATTTCTCTGATTCCTCTCGGACTTAAATCAAAGTTCTCATTTATTTTTTGTACAACAAATTTATTTTTTTCAATATCGCTATCAAACAAATCAACATAGATTGACAGAGGTTTTGACACACCTATTGCATAAGCTATTTGAATTAAACATTTTTCTGAAATTTTAGACGCAACTACATTTTTTGCAATATATCTCGCTGCATAAGCTGCTGATCTGTCTACTTTTGTAGGATCTTTTCCTGAAAAAGCTCCACCACCATGAGGTGCTGCTCCACCATAAGTATCTACTATAATTTTTCTTCCAGTTAATCCTGTATCACCATCTGGCCCACCAATTACAAACTTACCAGTTGGGTTAATATAAAGCTCATTGTCATCAAAATTTTCAAGGAATTTTTCTGGAATAGATTTAATAACATAGGGTCTTAATAAATCTCTTACTTGAGATTGATTAATATCAGGTGAATGTTGTGAAGAAATTACAACAGACTTAACTTTCGTAGGTTTTCCATTTATGTATTCAAAAGTAATTTGGCTTTTATTATCAGGTTCTATATTTTTTAAAATTCCAGATTTTCTATCTTCTGCCATAAGTCTTAAAATTTTATGTGAGTAATGTATAGGTGCTGGCATAAGTTCTTCTGTTTCATTGCAAGCATAGCCAAACATTAGACCTTGATCACCTGCTCCCTCATCTTTGTTGCCCGATGAGTCTACACCCATAGCTATATCAGCTGATTGAGAATGAAGATGACTTTCTATTTTAGTAGCTTCTTTCCAAGTAAAGCCCTCTTGATCATAACCAATATCTTTAATACAACCTCTTACTTTTTCAATTAATTCATCTTTTTTAATTTCAGGTCCTCTTACTTCACCTGCTAAGACAACTCTATTGGTTGTTGTTAATGTTTCACATGCAACCCTTGAAAAAGGATCTCCAGAAAGATAACTATCAACCACCATATCTGAAATTCTATCTGAAACTTTATCTGGATGCCCTTCTGAGACAGATTCGCTAGTAAAAAGAAAATTTTTTAGGTTACTCATTTTTAATTCTATTAAATGAAAAAAATAAAAAAATATACAATAAAATTATTAATCCAAAAACTTTATTTCCATATTTAGAAAATACTGTTGGTTGAGTTTTTTTAAATTGGCTTAAATCAATATAACCCGTTTCATTAAAGCTAACTTCTTGCTCAATATCACCTAATGGGTTTATTATTGCTGATATTCCATTATTCGCCGAACGTAATACATATTTACCACTTTCAATAGCTCTATATATACTGTGGATAAAATGTTGTTTAGGTCCCACAGATTGACCAAACCATCCATCCTCTGAAATATTTATTATAAAATCAAAATCTGAATTATTAAAAATGTTTCCAGAATAAATTATTTCATAGCAGATAAGAGGTAAAAATTTTAATGACGAATTGTTGTTACCTATTTTTATGATATTCCTCTCATTTCCTTTTGAATAAGACTGATAATTGTTAGCTAAAGTTTTTAATCCAATATTTTTCAGTATATTTTCTACTGGTAAAAACTCTCCAAATGGTACAAGGTTAATTTTATCATATGAGTCCAACAAATTTAAATTGTGATCATATACTGAGAGAGAATTAAAATATTTAACAACACTTTTATCAACAAATTTTCTATTTATACCAAGGACTAGCTGATGATTTTCACTAAAATGATTTTTAAATAACCATTTGTAATCAACTATTTTTTCTTGGGATATACCCGGTATTATTCCCTCTGGCCATACAAAGATAATTTTTTCATTTTTATCAGGTTGACTGAGCTCAATTAGGTCCTCAATAGCAGCTATTGAGTCAATATTAGAATAAAATCTATCTAATTTAATGTTAGAACTGATAACTCTAACTTTATGATTAATTGAATTTATTTTAGTTTCAGCAAAACCCTTTTTGGACTGAGATCCATAGAGATAAAAAGTAATTGTAAGTAAAAGAAAAAATATACATACCCATATGTCAGCTCTTGTATCTCTTAAAATGAATACTGCTGGACTTGTAAATAAAGAAATACAAAATAAATTAAATCCATAAGTGCCAATAATTGAGGTAATATTTAAAATTTCTAAATGATTTGAGAAACTGTAGGCAATTAAATTCCATGGAAATCCCGTTAAGATAGAACCTCTAAGATATTCTGCTAAACCAAAAATTAGAGAAAACAGAAAAAAAGATGAAATTACTTTTTTAGTTCTAAAAATAAAAAATAATAAAGAAATAAGTCCATAAAATAATGCTAAAAAAGCTGGAATAAGAATTAATGTTACTGGTATCAAAAACTTAAAACTTTCATCAAAAGTTAATGAAATTGATATCCAATAAAGATTTGTAATGAAGTAACCAAAACCAAAGAGCCATCCATAAAAAAAGAATATTTTTTTGTTTTTGGTATCTTCTGATCTCTTTATTAAAAAAGCAAATAATAAACTCAGGGTAATAAAGTTTATAATTATGTAGTTAAAAGGTGGCAGACTTAAGGATGTTACGGCCCCTAAAGATATTAAAAATATGAATTCAATATATAATTTTTTAGTCAATTTATTTTGTTTTAGAAATTATGAAATTATATATTTGTCTTTCTTCTTTTAACATTTCTATATAGTCTTTATTTTTTTTATGATCAAAACCTAATAAATGAAGGAAGCCATGAATAAATATTTTAATCACTTTCTCCTTAAAATGCCTTGTATTTAATGATTTAGGTTTGTTTATAAAATTATAACTAATTATTATATCTCCTAAATAAGTTTGTTTGGAAATTCTAATTTTTTTATTTAACGGAAATGATAAGATGTCTGTAGGTTTATTTTTTTTTCTAAAGAGTTTATTTAATTTTTGAATATTCTTATTATTAGAGAGCAACAAAGTAAAACTTACTTTTTTATTTAAAAACTTATATTTTTTTGGGAAAGCATTACAGATTTTTTGAAAAAAAAGATCTTTATTTTTAAGCCTTTTCGACCAAGCCTTCTCTTCTGAGAAGACGTTTATATTAATCATTCTTTGAGTAAGCTTTTACAATTTTAGAAACTAGTGGATGTCTTACAACATCAGAGTGATCAAAATCAATAACCGAGATCTCATCCAAATATCCTAACAATTTTTTTGAGCGAACTAATCCTGAAATACTTTTATTTGGCAAATCTATTTGGGTAGGATCGCCATTAACTACAATTTTGGAATTTTCACCGATACGCGTTAAAAACATTTTGATTTGAGTATCAGTAGCATTTTGGGCTTCATCCAAAATTGCAAACGAATTTTTAAGTGTTCGTCCTCTCATAAAAGCTAATGGAGCAATTTCTATATCTCCTATTTCAATCATCCTTTGAATTTTTTCAAAATCAAAAAGATCATAAAGCGAGTCATATAGAGGCCTCAAATATGGATCCACTTTTTCTTTCATATCTCCTGGTAAAAATCCTAAACGCTCACCTGCCTCAACTGCTGGTCTTGATAAAATAATTCTTTCAATTTTTTTTTCTAACAGCATTGTCAATCCTACAGCAACTGCCAAAAAGGTTTTTCCAGTGCCTGCAGGGCCAGCTGAAATTACAATATCACTTTGTCTTAGTGCTCTTACATAATCCTTTTGTTTTTCAGATCTTGGAATTATAGATTTTTTTGGAGTTTTAATTATATCAGTAACGTTGTTATTTTTAACTTTTTCATTAATCATAAATTTATCCACTGAAGAAACTATATCTTTGATCTCGATGTTTCCATTATTAATGAACTGATTAGCTAAAAACTGAATAGCATTTTTTAATAATTCATTCTTTTCTGGATTTGATTTAATTAATATTGAGTTTCCTCTGGAGTACAGACTACAGTTTGTTAATTTTTCTAACTCTTGTAAATTTTTATTAAATTCACCTACAACACCCATCAACAAATCATTGTCATGAAATATGACGCTTAAAGAATTGTTGTCTGAGTAAACAAACTTTAAAGATGGATCGATATTTTTATTTGTTATGCTACTCAATTATTATGCTACCTTTTTATCCAAATCTTCAACAATGTTACCAAATAAGGTGGTTCTATTAAATTTATTAATTTTTACCGGAACAATTTTTCCAATATGTTCTTTAGTACCATTGAATACTACTGATGTCATATATTCAGATCTACCAAAAGTTTGGGTTTTGTCATCAGTTAAATTTTCAACCAAAACGTTGATTATTTTGTTTTTAAATAGTTTATTTCTATGCATTTGATTTTCATACAATTTATTTTGGATCGTTTCTAATCTTTGCATTGAAGTTTTTTTGTCAGTAAGTTCTAAATCAAAAGCAACTGTTCCTGGTCTGGCACTAAAAATAAAAGAATATGAATTAATAAAATTAACTGTTTCAATTAAACTTAAAGTATTTTCAAAATCTTCCTCTTTTTCTCCTGGATAACCAATGATGAAATCACTTGAAAATTCTATTTTACTATTAATGTTTTTTAATTTTTCAAAAATGTGCAGATAGTCTTTAATAGTGTGCTTTCTATTCATAAGCTCTAAAATTTTATCAGATCCACTTTGTACTGGAAGATGAACAAGTGGCATTAATTTTTTAGAATTTTTATAAACATCTATCAAATCTTCGGTCATATCTTTTGGGTGAGAGGTGGTATATCTAATTCTTTTAATATCTTGCATTTTTTCTATTTCCATAATTAAATTGGATAATCTATTTTTACCATCATTATATGCATTAACATTTTGACCAAGTAGCACTATCTCTTTAGTCCCTTTTTCAGATAAGTATTTGGCCTCACCTATAATTTGTTGAAAAGGTCTTGAATACTCAGGTCCTCTTGTGTAAGGCACTACACAGAAATGACAAAATTTATCACAGCCTTCTTGAATAGTTAAGAATGAAGATACTTTTCCAGCCTCATTTTTTATTTTACTAAAATATTTAAATTTAGAAATAGCATCGAATTCTGTTTCTTCCATTTTTTTCTTTTTTTGAATGTAACTCAATATGGTATCATTAATTTTGTGATAAGATTGAGGGCCAATTACTAAATCAATATAAGGCTCACGTTTTAACATTTCTTGATTTTCAGCTTGTGCAACACATCCTGCTATAATTACTAATGGTTTTTGTTTTGATCGGAAAATTTTTTTAACTCTACCTATTTCATGGTAAACTTTTTCTTTAGCTTTATCTCTTATGTGACAAGTGTTAAGAAGATAACAATTTGCATCCGCATAATTATCTGTTTTTTCGAAACCAATTTTTTTAACTGAGTCAAATATTCTATTAGAATCATACTCATTCATTTGACACCCAAATGTTTTAATAAATATTTTTTGTGACATTTTACTAGGATTTCTTCTTTATCCCATAAAGTTCTAATTTATGGTCTACTAAGGTATATCCATATTTTTCTGCAACCTTTTTTTGAAGTTTCTCAATTTCCTCATCCACAAACTCTATAATCTCTCCAGACTTTACATCGATTAGATGATCATGATGTCCTTCGTTCAACTCCTCATATCTAGCTTTTCCACCTTTAAATTCGTGCTTTGTTAAAATTCCAGATTCCTCAAATAATTTTACCGTTCTGTAAACTGTGGCAATACTAATTTTTGAATCTAATTTAGAAACTCGGTTATATAATTCATCAACATCTGGGTGATCTGAAGACTCGGACATTACTTGGGCAATTATTCTTCTTTGATCGGTTAATTTAACTCCTTTAGATAAACATTTTTGCTCAATTGTTTCTGACATAGTCCAATTCTAACTTAAATAAATAGGTTTAATCAAATTTTTTTTAATTTTAAATTTGTCACATAAATTAGGTATATCCTCATATTTTATATCTTTTAGGTCATTGAAATCTTTAAGACTATAGCAATAATAATCAATTTTCCTTGCAACATTAATTGCTTTTACTATTGATAGTGAGTTTCTTATGCCTGCAAAGCTTCCTGGCCCTCTGTTAACATAAATTTTTTTAATATCTTCTAATTTCAGATTATTCGAATTTAAAAAATCTTTGAGAATTAAAGTTAATTTCTCGTAATTAATTTTAGTATTCTCTTTAGTAATATTATAAATATCATCTTTAGTTATGATCATTAAAAATATTTTTTCATTTGTAACGTCTATTACCAGCTTATTCATAATTATTCTGTTTTCTATTATTGGTTCTAAAGCAGATGAAAATAATATCAAATACTATTCTAAAGATGAAGGAATTCTGTCAATTATGTATCATCGCTTTAATGAATCTGAATATCCATCAACGAATATTCAAATGGATATTTTCAAAGAACATATTCAGATAATTAAAAAATCAAACTTTAACTTTCATAATCCTAATAAATTTAAAGAGCAATTTAGTAACATAAAGTTAAAAAAAGAGATACTCATTACTATTGATGACGGATTTGAGTCATTTTATTCTGAAGCTTGGCCATACCTAAAAAAAAATAAAATTCCTTTTATCTTATTTGTTTCAACTGAGCCAGTGGGTAAAAATGGATATATGACCTGGGATCAAATTAGAGAAATAGAAAAAGAGCATTTTGCTTTAATTGGACACCACTCACATAGTCATGAATATCTCATTGATGAAACTAATGATAAATTTATATTAGACATTGAAAAGGCAAATAAGATTTTTTTAAGAGAACTAGGCTATGTTCCAAATTTATTTTCTTATCCATTTGGTGAATATTCTAAATTGATGAGAGATTATATTTCTAAAAATTTTGAATTTGCTTTTGGTCAACACTCTGGGGTTATTGATGTGAATAAGGATAAATTTGAATTACCTAGATTTCCAATTAATGAAAAATATGGTGAATTAAAAAGATTTAGTTCAATCGTAAATTATTTTCCATTGGAATATAAAAAATTATTACCTCTAGAAAAACAATTAACAAAATCCACAAATCCTCCCAAGTTCATGGTTGAGTTTTTTGAAGAGCAAAAAAATTTAAATAATATTAATTGTTATTCAAATGAGGCAAACAAATGGGAAAAATCAAATACTATACTTTCAGGTACTGTGCTATCAATTGAATTTAGAGCACCATTTGAGCCTAGAAGAGGAAGGGTAAATTGTTCTCTTAATGATAACGGTAAGTGGAGATGGTTTGGAGTTCAATTTCCAATTAAAATAAATTAAATTAAACTTTCTAAATCCTTACTAGATGGTAGCAATCGTGCTTCATCAAAATCTTTTAAATTATTCTGTTTTATTATTTTCTGAAGTACCTCTATATATTCAGTTCCTGTTTCAGCATACTTATCTAGATGACTCGATAAAATTAAACTATCTAATGGTTTATTTCTATTTCTCAGCTTTGTTCTTGCCTTTCTTAAATTCTTATAAGATGAGTGAGTATTAAGATTTCTTAAATAAGCTCTAACTGAAAGCTGTAAACTGTGAAATTTCATCACTTTATGCTCTTCACCTTTTTCAGCATTTTTAGGCTTCAATCCTTCACCAGACCATGTCCACTGTCCAAATAAAGCATTGCCTTTTAATGCAAATCTTGAAGTTCCCCATCCTGTTTCTTTGGCAGCTTGTGCTATTGCTAATGAAACTGGAATTTCATCCATTCTAATTTTTAAAGTTGAAAGATCATTTTGTCTTACACCATATTGTTTATATTTTTTTTCTAACCACTTCTTTTCAATATCTGTATTACTATTTTTACCTAAAATCGTAAAAAGTCTTTTTCTATCTATTCTGATTTTATTATTTTCTTTAACAATTAAAGGTAAAACAATTTTGATAAACATTTCTTTTCTTTTTTTTATATTGTCTATATTTTTAATTTCATTAGGAAGTAAACCAATATCAACAGGTTTAACTAACTTTGTATCTCTTACTTCTTCCAAGTTATATTTTACTTCTTTAAATAGAGCGTTGATCTCAGAGGTGGTATATCTTACAAGATTTATTTCTGAGTTATTTTCCTCTAAAATGTCATAGAGAAGATCTATCTCATCACTTTGGGTCCATGTATCATTCTCTTCAAATGTTTTACCTTTCAAAGTTTTATTTAAAATATTTTTAGAGTTATTTGTAAATTCTTTATTATTAAAATTTTTTTCTGCAAAATTAACAAAAATTGGTGCAAGATAAAAAAACGATATAACAGCTAAAGCACTTAAAGAAAATCTTGTAAAAGTGTTTAATATTTTATTTTTTACTCTTTTGTGCCTTATTTCTATCCTCTTATTCATAATTTAAATAGCAATAACCTCTTTAACTTCAGGTAGATAATGACACAATAGATTTTGAACTCCCTGTTTTAAAGTCATTGTAGAACTAGGACAACCTGAGCAGCTACCTTGTAATTGTACTTTAACGACACCATCTTTGTATTCTTTAAACTTGATATCTCCTCCATCTCTAGCAACAGCTGGTCTTATTTTTTGATCTAAGATTTTTACTATTTTTTGCTCGATTTCATCTAGGTCAGACTCATCTTCTTTTATATTTTCATCAATAACAAATTCTTTTCCACCAGAGTAAAAGTCGTTAATAAAAGATGTCACAATATGTTTTATTTCATCCCATTTAATTTGTTCACTTTTATTTACCGATATAAAGTCTTTTCCTAAGAAAATGCTTTCAACTCCACTAACTGATAAAATATTTTTAACTAATTCATTATTAACTTGATCTTTATTAGTTATTTCATAAGGGCCACTATTTGAAACATTCTTCCCAGGGAGAAATTTCAATGAATTTGGATTTGGCGTTGATTCAGTCTGTACAAACATAAATTATATATAGTTTATATTTTGGAAATTAAAACTTGATATTAATTATTTGTTAAAAACCTACAATTTCTTTTATATTTTTGATCTTTTTCGATGCAACCTTGTTAGCCTTTTCAACTCCATCTAGAAGAATAGAATCAAGATACGACTGGTCTTTAAGTAATTTTTTTATCTCATCAGATATTGGCATAATTTTATTAACTAATAATTCAGATAGCTCTTTTTTAAACTCTGAAAAATTCTTACCATCAAATTTTTCTATAGAAGTTTCTAAAGTTGAATTGCTCAAACTAGCAAAAATTCTTAAAAGATTTTGTGTCTCTAGCCTTCCCTCAAGCTCTTTTATATCTTTTGGCATTGGTAAAAGATCTGTTTTAGCTTTTTTAATTTTATTGATTATTTGATCTTTATCGTCAGTTAAGTTTATTCTACTTAAATCTGATAACTCAGATTTACTCATTTTTTTTGATCCATCCTTTAAACTCATTATCCTAGATAATTGTTTTTGAATTAAAGGCTCAGGAGCTTTTAAAAAATCTTCTACACCAAATTCATTATTGAATTTTTGAGCTATATCTCTGCACAACTCAAGATGTTGCTTTTGATCATCTCCAACAGGGACATGGGTAGCATCATACAACAAAATATCAGCCGCCATAAGAACAGGATAAGAATATAAACCAATGCTAGCTTTTTCCTTATCCTTTCCAGCTTTTTCTTTAAATTGTGTCATTCTATTTAGCCATCCCATACGAGCCACACAACTTAAAATCCAAGCACCTTCGGAGTGAGCTGCAACACCCGACTGATTAAAAATTGTACTTTTCTTTGGATCAATTCCACTAGCAATAAATGTTGCAACTGTTTCTCTAATATTTTTTTTTAATTCTTTTGGATCTTGTTTGACTGTTATGGCATGCAAGTCGACCACACAAAAAATACATTCATTTGAATTGTCGTTGTTTAATTCAACAAAATTTTTAATTGCTCCTAAATAATTACCAAGATGAAGATTGCCAGTAGGTTGCACACCAGAAAATATTTTTTTACCCATGAATTTAATACTTTAGTTTAATATCACTTATTTTAAAAGCTTTGATGAAATACGAAATAATAAGGTAAGACGCTAAGCCCAATAATGCTGATAATATTAAATAAAGAGATTTATATGTTTGTTCAAATGCAAGTTGCTCTTGAAATAGGTTTAATAAAAATTGAAAAACAAAACCCATTAAAATTGAAGCAATAACTATTTTAAAAAACTTTACTAAAAATACTTGATTGAATGAAAAAAAATTTTTATTTTTCAAATAGACAAATAACATTATACCATTGAACCATGATGATATTGTTGTTGCAATAGGGATTATTATAAATCCAATTTCATTAAAGTAATAAACACTTATTAAGATATTTAAAATTACAGAAATCAAAGAAATATAAAAAGGTATTTTAGTATTGTGATTAGCAAAGAAGAAACTAGAAAACACTTTGATTAAAGCAAATGCAGGTAAACCTAAAGCAAAATAATATAAAGCTAGACTTGAGTTTAAAACTGAATTTTTATCAAATGATCCATAACCAAAAAGTGCTGAAATTATTTGTTCAGAGCCTAGGATTAATGCAATAGATGCTGGCAAGCTCAGAAATAAACTTAACTCCAATGCTTTGTTTTGAATTAATAATATCTTATCTTTTTTTTTAGATTGAACATGTTTTGACAATTGGGGGAGCACTACTACTCCAATTGCAATTCCAGCTATTGCTAAATTAATTTGATAAATTCTGTCGGCATAATATAGGTATGAAACTGCACTTGCTTGAAATGAAGCAATAATAGTTCCAACTAATATATTTATTTGGGTAACCCCTGAAGAAAAAATACTTGGTAATAATTTTTTAAAAAAAATCTTAACTTTTTTAGTTATTTTAATTTTAAAACTAATTTTAAGTGAACAAAGTTTTTTTACAAATTTATACAAAAATAATAATTGCAATAATCCTGCTAAAGAAACACCATAAGATAAATAATATACCAGGCTGTCACCTAAAGAGTTTGAGAATAACAACACTAAAACTAATACAATATTTAAAATTATTGGTGCCCCTGATGCAGCTGCAAATTTATTATGCGAGTTCAATATTGCGGCAAAAAAGGATGCTAAACAAATAAATAAAAGGAATGGAAAAGTGATGCGAGTCAAAGTTATCGCTATATCCATTTTTTCAATCTCCCCTACAAAGCCTGGAGCTATAAGGGATACAAAAACAGGCATAAATAATTGAACAAGCAAAGTTATTAATAACAAACTTAAAAATAAAAGATTGAAGATGTCATTTGCAAATTTGTTGGATTGTTTTTTACCTTTAACCATCTCTGATGCATAGCTTGGAACAAAAGCAGCATTAAAAGTTCCCTCTGAAAATAATCTTCTAAATGTGTTTGGAATTCTAAATGCTACAAAAAAAGCATCTGCTAAGAAGCCTGTTCCTAAAAATATTGCAATTAAAATATCTCTTAAATATCCAAGTAATCTGCTTATGATCGTATAAAAACCAAATGTGCCTGTTGACTTAAGTAAGTTCATAAATCATATTAGTCTTATATTTACCCTAATTGTACACAAATTATAACAAATGAAAAAAACAAAGATTGATCATTACACTGATAAAGAAGCTTTAGATTTTCATAAAGAGAAAAAGCCTGGCAAGATAGAGATTATTTCTTCAAAAAATATGATTACTAAAAGAGATCTAGCCCTTGCATATTCTCCAGGTGTTGCAGCCCCGGTAAAAGAGATCAGTGAAAATCCAGAAGCAGCTTATGATTATACAAGTAAAGGAAATTTAGTTGCGGTCATCAGCAATGGTTCAGCTATTTTAGGTATGGGAAATCTAGGGGCATTGGCTTCTAAACCAGTAATGGAGGGAAAGGCAGTGTTGTTCAAAAGATTTGCCGATATAGACTCGATAGATCTTGAAATAGACTCCAAAGACACTGAGGAAATTATTAACTCTATTAAAAATTTTGCTCCAAGCTTTGGTGGAATTAATTTAGAAGATATAGCAGCCCCAGATTGCTTTATAATTGAACAAAAATTAAAAGAAATTTTAAATATTCCAGTTTTTCACGATGATCAGCATGGCACTGCAATAATTACAACAGCAGCACTAATAAACGCTCTAGATATAAGTGGTAAATCAATAAAAGAAATTAAAGTTGTAGTTAATGGTGCTGGCGCATCTGCACAAGCTTGTACTGAATTATTTAAAAATTCAGGAGTGCCTTCAGAAAATGTAATTATGCTCGATAGAAAAGGTGTAATTTATAAAGAAAGAACCGAGGGCGTAGATCAGTGGAAGTCAAAATATGCAGTTGAGACTAAACTAAGAACTCTTGAACAGGCAATGAAAGGTGCAGATGTCTTTTTAGGATTATCAGCCAAGGGGGTTCTCAAAAAAGAGATGGTTAAAAGTATGGCAAAAAATCCTATTATTTTTGCTTGTGCTAATCCAGATCCTGAAATTTTACCAGAGGAAATAAATGAGGTAAGGAATGACGCAATAATAGCAACTGGAAGATCAGATTATCCCAATCAAGTAAATAATTTAATTGGTTTCCCTTACATTTTTAGAGGAGCTCTAGATGTACGGTCTAAAACTATTAATGAAGAAATGAAAGTTGCTGCATCACAAGCAATTGCTAAGCTTGCAAGAGAGGACGTTCCGGATGAAGTAGTAGCTGCAATGGGAGGTGAAAGACCACATTATGGAAAAGATTATATTATTCCATCTACATTTGACCCAAGATTAATAAGTGTTATTCCAGCTGCTGTAGCAAAAGCTGCGATGAAAAGCGGAGTAGCAAGGAAAAGTATTGAAGACTTTGAAATTTACAAAGAACAACTTAAACAAAGATTAGATCCAACTGTAACCATAATGCAGGGGATAAACTCATTTATAAAAAATAATCAAAAAAAAATTGTATTTGCTGATGGAGAGGATGAAAATACTTTAAAAGCAGCAATTGCATTTAAAAATTCTAAATTGGGTATTCCTATTTTAGTTGGCAAAGAAAGTAAAATTAAGGAACAAATTAAAAATATTGGATACAGCGATAACTTTGACATCGAAATAGTAAATTCAAAGGATGAAGCAAAAAGAAATAAATATGTTAAACATCTTTTTAAAAAATTACAAAGAGAACAAGGATTACTCGAACGTGATTGCGATAGAATGGTAAGAAATGATAGGGTTATATGGGCTACAAGCATGGTAGCGTGTGGCGACGCTGATGGTGCAGTGACTGGTAATACAAGACGTTTTGGTGCTTCTTTAGATAAAATTAAACAAGTTGTAGATGTTCGTAAAGGTGAAATTATGTTTGGGCTAAATATGGTGGTCCACAAAGGAAAAACAATATTTATAGGGGATACTAGTGTCCACGAATACCCAACGTCAGAACAGATGGCAGAAATTGCAATGTCAACAGCAAGAGTGGTTAGACTATTTGGATTTGAACCAAAAGTTGCATTTGTCTCGCATTCAACTTTTGGTCAGCCTTTAACAAGTCGAACTAAGCACATAAGAGATGCCGTCGAAATTTTAAAGGAAAAAAAAGTAGATTTTGAATTTGATGGAGACATGCAGCCAGATGTTGCCTTAAATTCAGAGTACGAGGAATTGTATCCTTTTGCAAAAATTGTTGGCAAAGCAAATATTCTGATCATGCCTGGTCAACATAGTGCCGCCATATCATATAAACTAATGAAAACATTTGGAGACACAAAAGTTATTGGACCGCTGCTTATTGGCCTTGGCCTTCCAATTGAGATTGCACCTTTAAGATCTTCAACTTCAGAAATAATTAATTTGGCATCTATAGCTGCCTACTCTTCTGAGATTATAGATTATAAAAAATAATTAATCTTTTTTAATTCTTAGGTCTTCAACAAGTATTATGCTTGCAATTACATTTTCGACATCTAAGATTTCTTTAGCCTCACTAATTACCAAATCTTTTTCCTCGGATGTTTGCGCAATTCCGTATACATATATTTTTTTTTTGTATGTATCTATTTGATAATTTGTAGCTTTGATATTTTTGTTTACTATTAAAGCTGTTCTAAGCTGAGTAGTAATTAAAATATCTTTAGCAGATTGTTTAAAATTAAATTCTTCTTTTATTTTTATATCATTACGAACTGATCTAGTACCCTTTGTCTCCCATGCAATTTTTGTAATTTGTAACTTTTCATCAGGACTATCAACTTTTCCTGTTAAAAAAATTCTTCCATCAAGGACTTTGGACTTTACTGACAAAAAATATTTTTTATCTTTGGCTAATATTCTAGCGGTTAAACTTTTTTGCATTATGGAGTCATCTATTTGGGTTCCTAAAGTTCTAGGATCCAGTGCAACTGAAACACCTGTTCCAAATACTCCTTTAGAACTTACACCTATGCAACCTGATAAAATAAATCCAACAAGTATTATTAATATAAATTTAATTTTCATTTTTTAACTTTAAACAATAATTATATACTAGTTTTTTTGATACTTTACTGTTTTGACAAATTAAATTGGTAATTTCTTTTATTGTAAGTTTATTAATCATCTTATTAATCATATTGATATCAGATTCATTCAAATTTTTAGAGTTATTTTCATCAGTTTTTCTGTCTGATATAACAACTGTTAACTCTCCTTTTAGCTCTTCTTGAAATTCTTCTAATTCGTCTACATTTGCTCTTAAAAACTCTTCGTATAACTTGGTGATCTCTCTGCAAATTACAATTTTTCTATTGCTAAAGTATTTTTTAATTTCAGGTATAATTTTATTAATTTTTTTAGGAGATATAAAAAAAACTAGAGTTGAGTTAAATTCTGATATTTTTTTAAGCTCATTTGTTATTTGTTGTTTTTTATCTGGTAAAAAACCATAAAAGAAAAATTGATCAGAAAATCCACTAATAGATATAGCAGTCGAAACTGCTGATGGACCAGGTATTGGTACAATCTTAATATTATTTTTAACACACTCATTAATTAAAACTGAGCCTGGATCAGAAATAGAGGGGGTCCCAGCATCGGATATTAGAGATATTATTTTTCCAGATTTTAAATATTCAATTATTTTTAAAGTATTTTTTTTTTCGTTAAATTTATGATTTGAAATCAATTTCGATTTGATTTCGTATTTATTTAATAAATTTTTTGAAATACGAGTGTCTTCACATAAAATAAAATCGGATCTTTTTAATATTTCTAATGCTCTTATGGTAATGTCTTTTAAATTCCCTATTGGCGTGGAAACTATATAAAGACCATTTTCATTATCTTTTACTTTAGATTGTGGTTTAATGATCATAATTTAGCTAAAAAAAATACTATAATAACATTAAAATGATTAAATTATTAAAAATTCTTTTTATCCTTAAATGTGGAGTGTTTTTATTATTTTTTCAAACAGTCAGTGCTAGCGAAAAAATTAAAATTGGATTACTAGTGCCAATGACTGGATCAAATAAAGATATTGGTCAGTCAATCATTAAGGCTGTAAGTTTAGCTGTAAAAGATATTGATAATAATTTAATTGAAATTTACCCTAAAGATACAGCTTCTAGACCTAATCAAACACTTAAATCAGCATTCGAATTAAAACAGATGGGCATAAAGGTGGTTATAGGTCCAGTTTTCTATGAAAGTTTAACTTATCTGGATGAAATGAAGGATTTAACGTTTTTGTCTTTGACAAATAAGAACTTAGATCTTCCTAAAAATGTCATTTCCGCGGGTATAAATTCTACTTCACAGTTCAATACTATTAAAAAATTTTTAGAAAAAAAAGATGTTAAAAAAACTATTTTTTTAACACCAATTCGAGAATATGAATTTGAAATAAAAAAAGGAATGAAAGACTCGAAAATAAAAATTTTTAAAGAATATAATTATAATACTGACCCAACAATACTTACCAAACAAATAGAGGAGATCACAAAATATAAAATAAGAAAACAGAATCTAGAAGATGAGATTACAAGAATTAAAAATTCAAATGAGGTTAATAAAGAAAAGAAAATAAAAAGATTAGAAAAGAGATATACTATAGGAAATTTAAACTTTGATGCAGTTGTTATTGCTGATTTTGATGAAAGCTTAAAAAGTGTGACTACATCACTTTTATATACAGATGTTCAACCTAAAAATAAATATTTTATAACTCTCAATCAATGGTTTGATGAAAGTTTATTAAAGGAAAATGGTATTCAACCAATATATTATCCTTCCATTAATAAAGAGAATTTTGATAATTATAAAATCAAATACTTTAATGCATTCAACGAAAATCCGTCACATTTATCACTATTAAGTTATGATTTACTAGGTCTCATCTATTATTTATCACTCAAGTCAGATCTCACCAATCTAAGCAGATTATTTAAAAAGCAAAACTCATTTAAAGGAAAAATAGGAATATTTGATATAAAAGATAATAAAATTAATCATAGATTGAACTTTTATAAAGTCGAAGACAAAAAACTCACAAAAATTTTCTGAGTTTTTTAAAAGCAAAATATCTGTGATCCATTTTATATTTTTTTGCAGGTTTCATTTCTCCAAATGTTTTTTTTTTACCTTTAGGAACAAAGATAGGATCATAGCCAAATCCATTAGTTCCCTTAGGTTCAATTGAAATAAAGCCCTCAATTTTGCTTTGAACACAAGCAATCGTTTTATCTAAAGATGAAATAGATAGAGCACATATAAATCTTGCTCTAACTTTTTTATGTTTCCAATTTTTATCTTTTTTACTTAGCTCTCTATAAACCCTTCTAATAGCCTTATTAAAATCTCCATGCTTTCCACCCCATCTTGCAGAATAAATGCCAGGATTTTTATCTAATAGATCTATCTCTAAACCAGAGTCATCTGCTAAACATATAAGGCCTGTTTTTTTTGAAAAATGTTTAGATTTTATTAGGGAGTTTTCTTTGAATGTTTCTCCATTTTCTATCGGGCTTTTAAGATTAAACTCAGATGTGGAGTGAATTTTAATGTTTTTTGGTAGTAAACTCTTGATTTCACGTAGTTTACCTCTGTTGTTTGTTCCAATAAGTAATTTGTTTATTTTTTGTGTAGGCATCTAGAAATTATCAAATTTCTTACCATATAAGCCTCTATGGAAAAAGAAGAAAACCAAAATACAGCTACTAAAGATCATCAGGAGCCAGAAAATAAATCGGTTAAACCTGAAGAAAATTTAGATACTGTAAATAATGAAGAAACGGCTCAAGACGCTAAAGAAGAAATTAAAGAGCCCACTCTGGAAGAAAAAATTTTTGAACTCGAAGACAAAGTAGCAAGAACTTTTGCTGAAATGGAAAATCAACGAAGAAGATTTGAAAAAGAAAAAGAAGAAGCTTTTGAATATGGCGGTTATAGTTTTGCTAAGGATGCATTAAATTTAATTGATAATTTGGAACGTTCAAAACAAGTTTTAGAAACTGATGAAAGATTAAAAGATACAGAAGCTCTTAAAAAATCCTTGGAACATTTAGATATTATTAAAAAAGATACCATTTCAATTTTTGAAAAAAATAATATTAAACCAATAGAAAGTTTAAATAAAAAATTAGACCCTAACTATCATCAAGCAATGATGGAAATAGAGGATAACACAAAAGAGCCTGGAACAATTATTCAGGAAATTCAAAAAGGCTTTACCATAAAAGATCGACTTCTTAGACCATCTTTAGTTGGTGTATCTAAGAAAGTTTCTGAAAAAGAGGAAAAAACTGAGGAAAATAAAGAAAATACAGAGGATAAATAATTCTTAGATCAACTTGTAGATCAGAATTTAAACCTTATATGACAGAAAGGATATAAAAATTATGAGCAAAATTATTGGTATAGACTTAGGTACAACAAATTCATGTGTTGCAATAATGGAAGGAACACAAGCCAAAGTATTAGAAAATGCAGAAGGTGCAAGAACAACTCCTTCTGTTGTTGCATTTACTGATGAAAGCGAAAAATTAATTGGACAACCGGCAAAAAGACAAGCTGTAACAAATCCTGAAAATACTATCTTTGCTGTGAAAAGATTAATAGGAAGAAACTTTGATGATCCAACAGTTAAGAAAGATGTTGAAGCTGCGCCTTTTAAAATAGTAAATTCTGAAAAAGGTGATGCCTGGATTGAAGCTAAAGGCGAAAAATATTCTCCATCTCAAATATCTGCTTTTATTTTACAAAAAATGAAAGAAACTGCTGAAAAATACTTGGGCCAAGCTGTAACTAAAGCGGTAATTACTGTCCCAGCATATTTCAATGATGCTCAAAGACAAGCAACAAAAGATGCGGGAAAGATTGCTGGATTAGAAGTTTTAAGAATAATAAATGAACCAACAGCTGCATCACTTGCTTATGGTTTAGATAAAAAACAAAATAAAAAAATTGCTGTTTATGATTTAGGTGGAGGAACATTTGATGTTTCAATTCTAGAATTAGGAGACGGTGTGTTTGAAGTTAAATCAACCAATGGTGATACATTTTTGGGTGGTGAAGACTTTGATAATGCAGTTGTTGATTATTTGGTTTCTGAATTTAAAAAAGATAACGGTATTGATCTTAAATCTGATAAACTTGCTTTACAGAGATTAAAAGAAGCTGCAGAAAAGGCAAAAATCGAACTATCATCTGCAGAACAGACAGATATTAATTTACCATTTATCACTGCTGATAAAACAGGTCCCAAACATATTAATTTAAAAATGACTAGAGCAAAACTGGAGGCCTTAGTAGAGGATTTAATTGCTAGAACAGTTCCACCGTGCAAAACTGCTTTAAAAGATGCAGGTATTAATGCTAGTGAAATTGATGAAGTAGTAATGGTTGGTGGTATGACAAGAATGCCTAAAGTTCTAGAAGAAGTTAAAAACTTTTTTGGCAAAGACCCAAATAAAAGTGTAAATCCAGATGAAGTCGTAGCTATGGGAGCTGCAATTCAAGCTGGTGTGTTACAAGGGGATGTTAAAGATGTACTTTTATTGGACGTTACTCCTTTATCACTTGGCATCGAGACACTTGGCGGTGTTTCTACAAAACTAATTGATAAAAATACGACAATACCAACTAAAAAAAGCCAAGTCTTTTCAACTGCAGAGGATAATCAGCCAGCTGTGTCCATTAGAGTTTTGCAGGGTGAAAGAGAAATGGCAACTGATAATAAAGCTTTGGGTAACTTTGAACTTGTAGGTATTGCACCTGCACCTAGAGGAGTGCCTCAAATTGAGGTAACTTTCGATATTGATGCGAACGGTATAGTAAATGTTTCTGCCAAAGATAAAGGAACAGGTAAAGAGCAAAAAATACAAATTCAAGCTTCTGGTGGTTTAAGTGATGAAGAGATTGAAAAAATGGTTAAAGATGCTGAAGCTAATAAAGAGGCTGATAAGAAAAAAAGAGAGTCAGTTGATGTTAGAAATCAGGCAGATACTTTAATTCACTCTACTGAAAAAAATTTAAAAGAGCATGGAACAAAAGTTTCTGATGCTGAGAAAAAAGCAATTGAAGATGCGTCATCATCAGTAAAAGAAGCGTTAAAAGGTGAAGATATTGAAGACATCAAGAAAAAAACCGAGGCTTTAGTTCAAGCCTCTATGAAACTTGGAGAAGCAATTTATAAATCACAACAAAGTGCTAAACCAGAATCTGGAAAAGATGATGGTGGTGATGATTCAGATAAAAAAGACGAAAATGTTGTTGATGCTGATTTTGAAGAAGTAAAAGACGAGAATAAAGAAAAAAGCGCATAAACCGACATTAAATGTCTGGGGTAATTGAATGGCTAAAAGAGACTATTATGATGTCCTGGGCGTTAGTAAAAATGCAAGCCCTGAAGATTTAAAATCAGCCTACAGAAAATTAGCAGTTAAATATCATCCAGATAAAAATCCTGGCGACACTAAAGCTGAAGATAAATTTAAAGAAGCTAGTGAAGCATATGGAATACTTTCTGATAAAGAAAAAAAACAAAACTACGATAACTTTGGGCATGCTGCTTTTGAAAATGGAGGTGGAAGACCTGGTGGAGGATTTGGTGGTTTTAGTGGAGCAGATTTTTCAGATATTTTTGAAGATTTCTTTGGAGATTTTGGTGGTGGTGGAAGATCCAGAAGCAGAAGAACAAACAATAGAGGATCAGATTTAAGATATGATCTTTCCATATCTCTTGAAGAGGCCTACCACGGTAAAAAACAAGACATAAAGTTTTCAACAACTGAAAAATGTGGAACATGCAAGGGAAATGGGTCAAGACCTGGTTCTTCTCCTGATACATGTTCATATTGTGGTGGTAACGGTAAAATTAGGTCTAACCAAGGTTTTTTTACTGTTCAACAAACCTGTCCTCAATGTAACGGTGCTGGAGAAGAAATCACAAATCCATGTAGTGACTGCAATGGTCAAGGAAAAACTCAAGCCTCAAAAAAAATAGCTGTAACCATCCCAAGAGGAGTTGATGACGGTACAAGAATTAGGCTGGCTGGTAAAGGGGAAGCTGGAAGCAGAGGAGGATCAACTGGAGATTTGTATTTATTTGTAAATGTTAATTCACACAACTTATTTAAAAGATCAGATGAAAATTTATTTTTTGAGTTTCCTATATCCCTTGCAGATGCTGCTTTAGGTACAACAATTGAAATCCCAACAATTGACGGTGGCAAAGCTAAAATAAAAATACCAGATGGTACTCAAAATGGTAAGCAATTCAGATTGAAAGGGAAAGGTATGCCTTTTATGCGAAGAGGCGATTATGGAGATTTGTATGTTCAAGTTAAAACTGAAGTCCCTGTTTATTTAAACAAAAAGCAAAAAGAATTACTTGAGCAATTTAGAGAAATTGAAAATGAAAAGTCTAATCCTAGTATTAAAAAATTTTTTCAAAAAGCCAAAGATTTTTGGAAAAACTAACCTTTAATTAAATTCAATAACAATTATAGTAATATCAAAAGAAATGGTGGTTATCTTTGAGTTCATGGTTTTTAGGTTTCAAAAAAGAAAAAATTAAATTAGAAAACGATGGTTTTGGTGAAGCAGACATAACCTTTAGACACGGAGGAAAAGGTGAACCTTTATTACTGTTGCACGGCAACCCAATGTCTCACGTAACCTGGCATAAAATTGTAGATGAATTAAAAGACAAATTTTATATAGTTACATCTGACCTTAGAGGTTATGGTGAGAGTATCGGGCCTAAAGAAGGAGGCCAAAACCACATAAATTATTCTTTTAGAGCAATGGCAAATGATCAAATAAGACTTATGGCTAAACTAGGCTTTAAGGAATTCACAGTTGTTGGTCATAATAGAGGTGCTAGGACAGCTCATCGAATGTGTCTTGATTTCCCGACAAAAATTAAGAAAGTTGCTATATTTGATATCATGCCTAACAGGCATATTTGGACCGTTCAAAAAAAAAATTGGGCCATGTCTAAATGGCATTGGTTATTAATGATGCAACCATACGATTTACCTGAAAAATTATTATCATCTGTGCCAGCTGAATATTATATGAAAAAAAAATTATCAAAAAGAGGTGCAACTCTAGACTTTTGTAAAGAAACTTTTGATGAATATGTAAAATGTTTTAATTATAAAACTATTCGAGCTTCATGTGAAGATTACAGAGCTTCTCCAAGTTGCGATCTAGATCTAGATAATGAAGATTTTGAAAAAAATAATAAAATTAAATGCCCAGTATTAATCCTTTGGGGTGAGAGGAGCGATACTGGAAAAGTTTGGGGTGATGTCCTAAATGTTTGGCAACAATACTGTGAAACAAAAGTTACAGGAAAAGGGATAGACTGTGGACATTACTTACAAGAGGAAAAACCCGAAAACGTTTTAAATAGTCTCAAAAGTTTTTTATAATGTTTTCTTTTATAACAAAATTGTAATAAAATAATTTAGTGAGTAAAGTAAATTTAGCAATAACTGGTTGTATGGGTAGAATGGGCCAGCAACTGATTAGATCCTCTAAAGCTGACAAAAATATCAAATTAACATTATTAACCGAAAATAGATTAGTTAAAAAAAAAATATCGGGAATAAAAGTTAGTCTTAATGATGAAAAATCATTTAAAAATGTTGATTTAATTATCGATTTTACTGTTCCTAAATGCACTTTTGAAATTTTAAAAATTGCATCTAAGTTGAAAAAAAGAGTAGTTATTGGAACAACAGGATTTACCCGAAAAGAAGAAAGATTAATAAAAAAATTTTCAAAAAAAATCCCAATACTTAAAGCAGGTAACATGAGTTTAGGAGTAAATTTATTAATGTATTTAACAGAAATTACATCCAAATCTTTAAACGATAATTATTTAAGTAAAATATTCGAAGTACACCATAAACATAAAAAAGACTATCCTTCTGGAACTGCGCTGATGCTAGGTAAAGGCATTGCAGATGGAAAAAGTAAAAATTTATATAATCTGATTGGTAAAAAATTTTTAAATAAAAAAACCTTTCCTTATAGTAAAAAAATTAATTTTAATTCAATTCGAAAAGGAGAAATCATTGGTGAACATGAGGTAAAGTTTTCAAATGGCAAAGAAATAATTACCTTAAACCATGAGGCGTTTGATAGATCCTTATACTCTGATGGTGCCCTAGCAGCAGCTAAATGGTTAATGAGTAAAAAACCTGGCTTATATTCGATGAGAGACTTGCTTAATTTCTCATAATGAATGAAAAAGAAAAAGCAAAAAATATAACAAAAATTTTAAATAAAATTTATCCTACAGCACCTATACCACTGAAACACAAAAATACTTTTACACTTCTAATTTCAGTTTTATTGTCTGCACAGTGTACTGATGTTAATGTCAATAATGTTACAAAAGATATTTATCAAAGATATTATAAACCAGAACACTTTGTAAAATTAGGTCGTAAAAAAATTGAAAAATTAATCAAAAAAATTGGAATTTTTAGGATTAAGGCTAAAAGTATTTATCTCATGTCTAAACAAATTTTAGAAAAGCACTCAGGAAAAGTGCCAAAAACATTTGAAGAATTAGAGAAATTACCAGGCGTTGGACACAAAACTGCAAGTGTGGTGATGTCTCAAGGGTTTGGTTACCCAGCATTTGCAGTTGATACTCACATACATAGACTTGCTCAACGGTGGGGTTTGACTAATGGTAAAAATGTTGTTCAAACAGAAAATGATTTAAAGCGAATTTTTCCAAAAAAGACTTGGTCTAAACTTCATCTTCAAATAATTTTTTATGGACGAGAATATTGTAGAGCACGGGAGTGCTATGGATTAACTTGTAAAATATGTACCACTTGTTATCCTAATAGAAAAAAACCTATAATTACAAATAAAGCTTAAATATGAAAATTTTAGGGATTGGCAATGCAATTGTTGACGTGCTTTGTAAGGTTGATGATAAATTTTTGAAAAAATATTCATTAATTAAAAGTACAATGAAAATTATAGATGAAATCGAGTTTAAAAATTTAATTACCGAAGTAAAAATTGAGGAAACTATTTCTGGAGGATCTGTTGCTAATTCAATTGTTGGTTTATCTCAATTAGGAAATGACGTTGGTTTTATTGGTAAAGTTAAAGATGACGATCTGGGCAAGACATATGAAGAAGGTTTAAAAAAAGAAAATGTAAGTTATCTATATTCGAAAAAATATGAACCTTTGCCGACTGGCAGCTGTTTAATATTAATTACCCCTGACTCAGAGAGAACAATGTGCACATTCTTAGGGACTGCGGGAAAAATTAATGATAATGATGTGAACTCAGAGATAGTTAAAAAATCAGATATCACTTTTCTTGAAGGTTACTTATGGGATGAAGGTGAACCAAAAAAAGCCTTTGATAAGGCGATTAATAATTCAAATAAAGTTGCAATGTCATTATCAGATCTTTTTTGTGTGGAAAGACATAAATCTCAATTTCTAGAAATGGTTAAGAATAGAATAGACATTACTTTTTGTAACGAACAAGAGATAGCTGCTTTAATTGATGCTAAAGACTTCAATGAAGTTGTTTCATTTTGTAAAAGTATTAAAAGACTTGTTATAGTTACTCGAGGTGAAAAAGGCAGTGTAGTTATAAAACATAATGATATTGTAGAGTGTGAAAGCAGAAAAAACTTAGATATTAAGGATTTAACTGGGGCTGGTGATCTTTTTGCATCAGGTTTTCTTCATGGGCATATTAATAATTTATCTTTAGGAGAATGTCTTGAACTAGGTACAGACATGTCATCTAAAATTATTCAAAAAATTGGTGCTAGACTTGATTAAGTTTTTTTACGCTTAAAACTTCCTTTACCTTTTTTTGGTTTCACAATTTTGGGCTTATATTTTTTGGTAT